>JAFCZI010000219.1 GCA_019314425.1 Deltaproteobacteria bacterium
TTTTTACGACGCCATCAATCTTCCGCTAAATTCATATACAAGAAGCATACTGTTTTGATAGAATATGTTCAAATGATTTTATTTCTCAAACCAATCAGGAGGAGAGATGATTCCAATTTATGAGGGCATGAAAGGGCTGATCTTTGATTGCGACGGCACACTGGCCGATACCATGACCATCCATACCCAGTCATGGCAGGAGACCATGAAACAGTTTGGGCACGATTGCCCGGTCGATTTTCTGCAGCCCCTTCGAGGAATCCCGGCTGAAGAAATTGTGATCCATTTCAACCGCGCTTTTGGGACGGATCTTGATATCAAGGAGGTATCGGATGCCAAAAACCGGATGAGCTATGACCGGTTGAAAACGGTCAAGCCCATCGTGCCGGTGGCAAAAATTGCACTGGATTACCGGGGAAAGTTGCCCATGAGCGTGGTTTCGGGGGGGACGCGGAAAAATGTGCTTCGAACACTGGAGGCCATCGGGATGGCGGATTTCTTTGAGGCGGTGATTACGGCGGACGACGCTTTGAGGCCCAAACCCGATCCCCAGATGTTCATTGAAGCAGCAAAACGCATGGCGGTGCCCTCGGTGGCGTGTGAAGTGTTTGAGGACGGTGATCCGGGATTAGAGGCGGCCCGGGCGGCGGGTATGAAATTTGTGGATGTGAGGTCTTACGTAAATCTCAACCGCTTCGATTTCAAGAGGTCAGCAGGTGCGGCAGAAAAAGGCTGAGCCCGGGCCAGTAGGTGATGAGAAGCAATGTTAAGAGGAGGAGCAGCAGAAAAGGCAGGGTGGCTCTGTACAACCGTACCACCGGCTGATCAAACCGGGCGCTGGCAATGAACAGGTTCAGGCCCACGGGGGGCGTGTTGTAGCCGATGGCCAGGTTGGCCAGAAAGATGATGCCCAGGTGGACCGGGTCAACCCCGAACCGGTCGGCCAGGGGAATGATCAGGGGGACCACCACTAAAATGGCGCTGAAAATGTCCATCATGCAACCCACCAGGATGAGGAAAATATTGAGGACTATGAGAAAACCAATTTTGGTTTCCACTAACCCCTCCATAAATTCCAGTATTTTCATGGGAATAAACGCGTCCACCAGATAATTGGTGAATGCGAGGGCTGCTCCTAGGATGATCATGATGCCCCCCACCATTTTCATGCTTTCCTTCATGATGTGAGGAAGATCTCTGAAGATATTGAGTTCTCGAAAGACCACCGTTTTGATTAACAGCACATAACCCACCGTCAGTGCAGCCGCTTCCGTGGCGGTGCAGAACCCGGAATAAATGCCGCTCAGGATGAGGATGGGAATGGGCAACTCCCATGCGGCGCCTTTAAGCGCCGATCGGAATGCGTGTCCTGAAAAAGCGGGTCGTGCAATGCGCCATTTTCGGCCCATGTAAACGGAATAAAGACAAAGAATCCCCACCATAAGCGTCCCCGGCAAGAGTCCTGCCATGAACAGCTCTTCGATGCTGACGCCTGAAATAAAACCATAGAGGATGATGGGCAGGCTCGGGGGGAAATGGAGCCCCAGACTTCCGGAAGTGGTCATCAGCCCCAGGGAGAAATCCTCGCTGTAGTTATCGGAGATGAGCGCTGGAAAGAGAAGCCCGCCCAGGGCAATGATGGTGATGCCGGTGGCGCCGGTGATAGCGGTGAAAAAGGCACATGAAACCAGGGCCACGACCCCGAGACCTCCCGGTATCCAACCGAAAAGACTTCTGGAAAAATTTACCAACCGGGCGGATGTACCCCCCTGGGCGAGAAGGTATCCGGCAAATGTAAACAGGGGGATTGCCAGCAGGATGGGCGTGTTGGCTAGCCTGAATATCTCGATTGGGATCGCCCCGAAGGGTACATCCGTGGTTAGAAATCCCAGCATGGCGGCCGCCAGGATGCCCACAAAAAGCGGCAGACCCAGAATGATACACAAAATAAGGACGATTACCATCGTGAGTATCATTTCGAAAGGCCTCGAATCACCAGGGTTCCCTGATGGATGGCCTTGATCAGAAATCGAAAAAAGAGTAGCGTGAACCCGATCGGCAGGATCATTTGTCCCACCCAGCTGGGCAGATAAAAGAGGCTGGTCCCGCCGAATTCCATTTCCATGATCACATAATCAATGCATACTTTGACCATGATGCCGACAATGAACACCGAAATTACCGCCAGAATAAACCCCCTGACCGGAAGCCATTTGGGCGGCAGGAGCGTTCCAAAGAGATCAATTTTGATGTGTTTCCCTTCTCTGGTAAGAAGTGATGATCCGAGGAGGGTGAGCCACAAGACCAGCAGTTGAACCAGTGGACCGGACCAATCCAGGCTTCCCAGAAGCTCATTGGCCCAGAGAAAATGGCCGTGGGTATAAAGGCTTCTGAAAACCACCTGAACAAATGTCAGTACCACCATGGCCCAGAGTAGCGCGATGATGGCCCACCCTTCAACCTTTGCCAGGGCCCGGTCGATGCGATCGAGTGTTTTCATGGGCTGTCCTTGGCAATACCTGTCAGGAACCGGGCCTGTTCAGAATTTTATAAACCCTTAGAAGGAGTTCTTCAGGATAAATCTTGTGGGTTAGTTCTCGGGCGACTTTGGTGTGCGTACGGTAAAAGGGCTCACGCGCTTCTTCCGAAGGCACCGGGATGACGGTGATGCCGCTGTCCTGAATCACCTGGATGGCTTCTTCCCTTTGATGACGCAGTGTTTGGGTGAGGTCTGCCATGGCGCTTTTCATGGTCTTTTGAAGCAGGGTGGCCAAATCCGGGGGCAGTTTGCTGTAATACCGGGTGGAAATCAAAATGGCGCCTGTTGAGTGTACCAGGGGAAGTGCCATCATGAATGAAAGTTTGGTATGCCACTGAAGGGCCAGTGCGCCGAGAGGCGGCGCATACACAGTGTCGATCATTCCCGTGTTCAGTGCTGTGTTGACATCCGTTATGGCGAGGGGGATGGGATTGACCCCCATGGTTACAAACGTCTCTTTCGCAATGGGATCACCCGCCCATGCCCATATTTTGAGGCCTGTAAGATCGTCCAGGTTTCGGACCGCTTTTTTAGAGAAAATGTTGGCATTTCCCACTTCGGTCCAGGCCAGAAGTTTGAAGCCTTTTTTCTGGAACTTTTCTGCAAAAAAACTGAAGAGTGCCTGATGAACCTTGTCTACTTCCTGATCATTTTTGAAGAGATAGGGGAGATCCAGCACGCGGACCATGGGCAGAATCTTTCCAAAACCGACTCCTGAAAAAGCCGCACACTGAATCTGGTCGATCCGGATCTTTTTGAGGACATCCAGTTCATCGCCGGCAATACCGCCGGCATAAATGCGGAGCCCCAGCCGGCCGCCGCTTTCTTTTCGAAGCGTTTGATCAACGCTCCGGATCTGCTTGACCCATGTGCTGCCTTCTGGGGCCACTGTGGCAAATTTGATCAGATATTGAGGTTTTTTTCCTGCGGATGCAGGTGGATTTAAACCCAAAAAACATCCAAACCCCAAGAGAAAGACCATGTAGAATATTGGCTTTTTCATAAAATCTCCGTATTTGATTTCGGTTTACCGCTTTTTTGACCGTAAACCGTTATAGAAACAGTTCATCCGTCATTTCCGCGAGGGTGGCCATCTTCCGTTTTACCGCCTGGTTGATGAGACAGGCCTCTTTCAGATCATCGGGTTCTGCTTCGGCTACCTCTTGGGTCAGGGTGAGGAACAGCTTTTTGTCTTGAACCCTGACCGCATAGTAGCGGGCAAAGTAGTATTGGGCCAGTAGAAATTTGCCGTCACTGAGGGCAATCGCTTTTTTAAAATATGATTTTGCTTCCGGTGCGTTTCCGCCCAGCATTTTGGGACGTGCGGCCAGTATGGCGCCCATAAGTACGTAGGGGGCGCCATAGTAAAAATCGGGTTCAATTTCCAGCACCCGTTTCAGACAGGCTTCGGCAAGGGTGCTTTCGCCAATCGCAGCGGGTTTGTCCAGGTTCAGGTTGACCCATGCATTCCAGGCCATGGTGGTCCAGAAAAGCATTTCAATATTTTTCCGGGATATTTTCTTGATCTGATCAAGTGCTTGACGTGAACCGGTGTTTTCAATGCTCATGGCTTTCAGCCCATAGGTTTTGGCCCTGAGATAGAGTCTGGAGGCCCTTTCCGGGTTTTCTTCTTCCACAAAAACCATGGCATAGCCTGTAAATCCCATGCAAAGCGCGGTGAGGATCTTCGGATTGCAAGGATCGTTTTGGAGAAGGCCTTCCATTAGTTTAAGCTCTGCGGGAAGGGACGCTTCGGCCAGTTTCAGATCGCATTCTTCAAAAAAAGCACGGGTGAAACCGGGGATCATGGAGGAGGCGATGGGCATAACCAAACGGGTACACCCCCCGGATGACAGTATGAGTAAAGCCAGAAAAAACAATGAAAAACGTAAATGTTTCATATCTAATACCCGATAAATGGATCTTTTGGTTCAATGGGGTCTTCCAACAGCTTGTCAGCCACGAACTGTGCTCCTGCACCATTTTCCATTTTGAACACCTGGTTGTAATAGCGAAGCGCCCGATCTCTATTTCCGGCCAGGTCGTAGCTCATCCCCCGTTTT
>JAFCZI010000220.1 GCA_019314425.1 Deltaproteobacteria bacterium
ATCATCTTGCCTCCGATGGTGGCATCCTTTTCAACAATGGCCACCTTGAAATCCTGGTCGGCCAAATCCAGGGCCGTTTGCAGCCCTGCGATGCCGCCCCCCACTACCAGCGCGTCGAATTCTATTTTGTTTGTGGACATCCGCCTTTCCTTTCGTCTTTCCTTAGGGAACTGGAAGAAAATAATATACGCATATCGTGCAGGACTTTTGTTCGTCTTCAAGGCGTGATGACAGGTGCATGTAGGGGCACGACGCATCGTGCCCCTACTATGTGCCTGTTGTCACAACGTAGAAGAGCAGAAGGGCAAGCAGGATGCGTAGATTATTTTTTGGAAGTTCCCTTAAACCTGACATCCTTTCACAGGGTGCAGAAAGAGCAGCTTCGAATTTCATCCTGCCCCCTGACAACTGCATCCTGCCCCTGTGAATTTTATGCCGCCGCTTTATTTTCGGTCCCAGGAGGGCCCAACTCGGTCACAAGCGCGTTCATCTGGTTCACTTCCTTGACAAAGGCCTTGGTGCAGACCGTGCAGACTCCGGTGAGACGAAGTCTGCGGGGGTCCAGACCCTGCTCCCTCATCATGACGTATACCTTGTCCGCCCGTGCGGCCAGCGCCGGGTAGGCGCCGTCATAGGGGCATTCCACGCCGCAGCTCATGATGATGATGCCGTAAATCCCTTTTTTGAAGCAGTCCAGATAGAATTGCTCGGGGAACATCACCGGCGCTCTGACCCGCATAACATAAGAGTTTTCCGGGTAACTCATGTGGGCCTGGCCCGCTGCGTTGGCACCCGGATAGGCGCAGTCTTCGGTCGCCAGTATCAAAATCTTTGCCTTGTTTTCCTGGGCTGCCATTTTGGGCTCCCTCGCTATTTTTGTCGTTTGACAAACAGTCTGTCCGCGCCATCCACGCTTAGAATCCCAAGGAATTCATGGCCCACCTTCTTGGCCCATCTGGGAATGTCATTCTTGCTTCCGGGATCATTGGACAGGATCTCAAGGATCTGACCCACTTGAACATTTCCCATGCCCTTTTTGGCCTCCAGCAACGGTCCCGGACAGGAAACGCCCCGCGCATCTACGACATTATCCGCCTTAATGGTGTTAAGATCTATTTCTCCCATGGTACATCCTCCTCTTTTTTATTGTGATTCAAGTTTTTCCGCCTGAGATAAGGCGATGTCCCTTATTATCCCCGGCGGATTAACAGCCGGTGATAGTCGGGGTATTGTTTGACTTCAATGATTTTGTCGTTCCCATTCCTCAAAATGGAGGGGAAATTTTTAAGGGTTTCAGGATCAGTATTGAGCATTTCCAGAATCTGACCCGATTTCATGTGGCTGAGCCAGCTCTTGGCCTTGACGATACACCAGGGACAACTCCATCCTCGCAGATCCAGGACTTTTTCAATTTCAAATTTATCCTTCACCTTATTAACCTCTACTATGAAAATGCTTTGTCTTCCACAGATTGCAAATATAGTGCCAATAGCTCCGTAATCATTAATGTTTGACCTAAATGGTTGATTTATCAATTAGAACCTGGGTTTAATGGAATATTGTTGCGTTTATACCCTTAACGCCTTATGGTTAACATGTGTTAATTGACGTTAATGTTTTAATATCTATGGATTCTTGTCAGTCGGAGGTGAAAATGTTTGACAAAGAATACAGCCAGTACTGGAAGACCGTGGTGGAAACCATGCTGGATGGACTCATGGTGGTGGATCCCGGGGGTATTATCCTTTCCGTGAACAATGCCTTTGAAACGCTGACGGGTTATAAAGACGAGGAGTTGATTGGACAGCCCTGCACGATACTGGCATGCAGCAACTGTTCCAGGGAATTAGGCGGTTTCAAGCACTGTGAATTGTTTAATAAAGGGCAGGTTCGCCACAAGCGATGCATGCTCAAACGAAAAGACGGATCTCCGGTGCATGTGCTCAAAAATGCCGCAGTTTTAAAGGACACGGACGGTGAGGTGGTGGGTGGTGTGGAAACATTGGCCGATTGCACGGCCCTGGTGGACCGGGACCGGGTGATTACCTCGCTCCATCGCGAGTTGAGCATCGAAGAGAGCTTTGAGGGGATCATCGGCAAATCCGCCGTTATACAGCAGGTTTTTGACCTCATTCAGAGCGCGGCCGATTCTGAAGCCCCCGTGGCCATCTATGGTGAAAGCGGTACGGGCAAGGAATTGGCGGCAGCAGCCATACACCGGTTGGGGGGGCGTTCGGAAGGGCCATTTGTTAAGGTAAACTGTGCGGCGTTAAATGAAGCCCTTCTGGAAAGCGAGCTGTTCGGCCATGTGAAAGGGGCCTTCACCGGGGCGGATCGCAACCGCAAAGGACGCTTTGAAGCGGCCAGCGGAGGGGACATATTTCTGGATGAAATCGGGGACATTCCCCTTTCCACCCAGGTGAAGCTGCTTCGGGTGTTGCAGGAAAAGGAGATCGAAAAGGTGGGGGATCACAAACCCCTTACCATTGATGTACGCATTATTACGGCTACCAACAAGGATCTTAAAGTGCTCATGGAAGAGGGCCGCTTTCGCGAAGACCTTTATTATCGAGTGAGCGTTATCCCCGTCTATCTGCCGCCCCTCAGGGAGCGGCGTGACGACATTCCCCTGCTCATTGATGCTTTTATCAACCGAATCCGGCTCAGGAGCCATAAAAATATTGTTGGTATGGGAGAAGAAGCCCTGGAAAGGCTGGTGAATTACGATTGGCCCGGCAACATCCGCGAGTTGATCAACGCCATTGAATACGCCTTTGTGCTTTGCTCGGGCGATGAGATTCAAAAAAATCATCTTCCGCCCAACATTGTCGGAAAAACCCGATTCCCTTCGGCAAAACGACCGAAAAACGACCGCCGGACCAATTCAGAGCAAAAAGAAGTGCTTCTGGATGCCCTGAAAAAAACCGGCGGAAATAAATCCGAGGCGGCTAAAATCCTGGGAATCAGCCGCGTGACCCTGTGGAAACGCCTCAAGGAACATGATATTCAGGTGAACCGGGCCGTTCAAGGCTGACAACTATTCAAAAAGTACCTTGTTATACTCAATGCCTACCTTATCAAATTCCGTGTAGACGGATACCAGCCGCCTGTTGGCCAGTTCTCTGGCGGTTTGCACCTCCAGCCCTTCCCGGGTCATGGCGAAACATGAAAAACACCGATGGCAAATATGGGTTTCTCCCAGGTAGTTCACATGGAAGTTGGCGGAGAAAAACATGCGTTTTTCAGTGTAGTTGGCAAAATTTTCGACTGCGGGAAAATTTTCCAGGGAAATCTCGATGCCAATTTTGTCCCCGTCCCTGGCAATGTGGATATAGTCCTCGAGGATGAGGGTGGCCACGAAGTTATCCCGATTCTCTTCGAGCTGCGTCAACATATCCTCCAGGGAAAAGAGATTTTCTTCCAACGTGATCCCGGCCTTTTCTAAAGTCTCGTAATCCCGTTTAAGATAACGATTGGCAACCATGACTGCCTGGGATACGTGGGGGCACAGATTGTGGACGCATCCCCGTGAATAGCACTTTCTGAATTCGTAAGGTTCGCCATCAATGGTGCCCGAGAAAAGAGAGAAGAACAGGAATGCCCGGAAGGGATTTTCTTCGTGAACCAGATCAACCTCATTAATCTCGAAGGTGTTGTTAACCGTTACGGTTGCCCCTTTCTGCTTCAATAACGCCAGGTCTACAATGCTGATAGGCGGATTGTGAACGATCGTTTCATCCATCGGACATCTCCTTCCGGGAATTGCGGGGCGAATCCTGGATTCGTCCCGATATTAAAGTTTGGCCCAATGGGGTCCTTCGCCATTACCACCAGCTGATGACATTGTTGTGATCATGTTCAAAGATCAAATCAATCAGCTGTCCGTAATCCGGTTCTCCCTGGTACAAGGGGAATTCCGTGATTTCTTTCCCTTCGGAAACGATACCCGCCAAGGTTTGGGTGGTGTCATCCGGTTCGGTTTTATATATGTGCAGGATTTTCATGGTTAAGGCTCCTAAAAGGGGACGATCAAGTCCATCTCTTTGAGTTTTTGGCCAATTTCTTCCAGGCTCAGGTATTGAAAGCCGTGCTTTTCCACGTTGACCTTGTTATTGGAAAAGTATTCACATTCCATATCGTCCAGCCACTCCAGGTTCCCTTTGTAATCTTCGGTCATGTCCACTTCAATATCCAGAACGAACATATACGAATACAGGTTTTCAACGGCGAGACCCAGGGTGGAACGTGATCCTTCCCAGAGATCTTCTTTCCGGCGTACCAGACACGCCACATGTTTAACATTCTCCATTATGATATCCCCTTCCTAGAAAACAATATAACGATCTTCATCTTCGATCAATTCCCCGTTCCTGGCCTGGGTGGCGAAGTCGCTCTCGGCGATGCCCTGAACCGGCGGTTTCAACCCATGGCTCTCAAAGCCCACATTGCACAGACTCATGGTGGCCATCCCCTCAAGCTCTCCAAATCTCGGGTCCTGGGTCAGTTTCGTACCCAGGTGACTGAAAAAAATCGTCACATCAACATCACCCTTGTCCCGCGCCGCCTCGCATAATTTGATGACTTTGTCCAGATGTTGA
>JAFCZI010000221.1 GCA_019314425.1 Deltaproteobacteria bacterium
CCTCTGCCAGCAGCCTTTTTGCAGTTTCCCTGATTTTTTCAGTGTATTTGAGCATTATGCCACCTCGGCTCTCGATTTAACGAAATAACGGGTCGGGCCCAGGGCCTTTACGTCTTTCGCCACCGTGTTTGCCACTTCAACAAATTTGGTTGCTTCCGCTGACGATATCCAGGAAAAATGGAGCCTGCCCGGTTCAAGGCCGATATGTTCCAGAAGACCCTTTAAGAGCGCGAATTTCCGTCTTGCATAATAATTACCTTCCAGGTAATGGCAGTCGCCGGGGTGTCAGCCGGACACCCATACGCCGTCAGAACCGTGGCGGAAGGCCGCCAGTACGAATTTCGGGGTGACCCGGGCCGAGCAGGGCACCCGGATGATCCTGAAGTTCGGTGGATATTGAAATCGGCTTACACCCGCCAGATCCGCTGCACCGTAACTACACCAGTTACAGAGAAAGGTTGTGATTTTTGGTTCCCAATCGCTCATTCCCTCATCTCCTATTATATGTTGGTTAGGCACAAGGTGCTAAGGGCAAGGCAAAAAGCTTAACACTTGAAACCTAGAACCTAAAACTCAAAACTCAACAACCCCCTATACCACATCATGAATTCAAATATTAGAAAAAAATGCCGTAACACGCATTATCTTATATTTCGTTGGTCATGATCTGATCCTCCCTGAAGCCTCTTAGGTTCAAGGCTCCGGAGCGACAGGATGCGACGTAGAGGCCGCACCCCTTAGAGGATAAGAGGATGGGGTTGACCTCGGCCTTCTCGGCCTTGCCCGCAAATGGTCTTTCTTCTGCAATATGTTGTCATTGGAAAGGCCCTATAATTTTTTCATGATGGCAAAATGTTTAAGATCCTCATCCACTTCACTCTGCGATCAGGGTGTGGGGAAGTTCCTCATTCAGGATAGCCGAAACAAGGGGATGCTGGCAAACCCCATGGCGGCCCATGCGGTAGCGCAGAGAAGCCACATGGTTTTCACGATATCCGAGGGTGTCGCATCCGCAAGGCCTTCTCCCAGCCAGGGTTTATCCTTTGTTTTGTCGCCGTAAGTTGTGGGACCGCCCAGGCGGATGCCCAGGGCTCCCGCCACAAAGCTTTCCCCATGGGCGGAATTGGGGGATTCATGCTTGAGGCGATCTCGAAAACCGATTCTCATCCCCCGCACCCCGTCGTGCCCCGTGACCATGGCGCCCAGGAACAAAAACAGGAAGGACAGCCGCGCCGGAATAAAATTCATCACGTCATCCAGTTTTGCGCCGGCCCATCCGAAGGCTTGATATCTTTCGTTTTTGTAGCCCACCATGGAATCCATGGTGCTGGCGACCTTGAACACCAGCAGGGCGCAGAGGGCCATTTGAAGGGGGTCGCTGCCCAGGAGCCAACCCATCATCCCCCCCAGCATGTACCAGAAGAGGGGCGCAATAAAGCCATCTATGAAGTTTTCGGCCAGGGTTTCCACGGCGGCCCGGCAAACCCCTTTTTCATCCAGAACCGACACATCGCGACCCACAACCCTTGAAACACGGTGCCGAGCGGTGTTGAGATCCCCTGCTTCCAAGGCGGCCACTACTGGATCCAGATGTTCTTTCAAATCCCGCAGGGCCAGGCACGAAAAACAGATAAATACCTGAAATAGAAATGCCAGGGGTCCATAAATGTTGTTGAGAATCCGAGACAACAGCAGAAAAACCGAAAGCGTTACCCCCACGAGCCCCAGTGCCAGTATTATCCCGCCGGCCCGGCCCCCCAGGCCCAGCTGCCTCAACCCTTTTTCCCCGAGTGAAATGCTGTGTCCCATCAACCGGATGGGATGGAAACGGTATTCGGGATCACCCAGAAAAACATCCAGCAGAAAACCCATCCATAAGACAATAATGCATTTGGTCATAAATGTTCCTTTTGGCTGTTATCTCAGCCAGAACCAACCGGTTACGGACATGATTTCCTTTCCCCAAACGGCGCAGAACAGCAGCAGCAACAGGCTCACCATCTCATTGGCAGTTCCCAGCAGGTCCCCGGTAATGCCCCCGAACTGTTTCCGGCATTGTTTTCCATATAACGCTGTAAAACCCCATCCCAGAAAGAAAAGGCCTACGCCCAGCGGTCCGAAGAAAAGGCACACCACCAGGCAGAGGCAATGAGAAAAAAACCAGTGTTCCCTGGAAGCACCGGCGACAAAAGGCCCCGCCATCCCTCCCTCGGCACGGGCGTAGGGAAGAGTGGTCGTGAGCCCTACCATTATGTCCTTGGCAATCACGGTGACCACCAGAATCCATATTAATGACCCCGAGGCCATAAGCTTTGAAAAAATCACCACGCGGAGGACCACATCCAGGATCAGGGCCAGTGATCCGAAGGCGCCCACGGACACGTCCTTCATAATGGCAAGCCGCCGTTCCCGGCCAAACCCGCCGATGGAATCGGCCCAGTCCGCCAATCCATCCAAATGAAGGCCCCGGGTCAGGAACACCTCTAGCGCCACCAGCAAAACAGCCCCGCCCAACGGCCATGGCGTGGGTAAAATCCACTGCCACAGGGACCCAAAGGCAAAGAGCGCCAGTCCCAGGCCCAAACCCACTACCACAAACCAGTAGAGGCTGTCCGAGAGTTTTTCATCTTCACGGACCGCACACGGGATCAGGGTCAGGGTCCTGATGGCTGAACTCAGTCCTTTCATGGGGTAATCCTTTCAGATAGAATAACAGATAGAATATCGTCTACCCGGCAGTGGGCTTCGAAGTGATCGGCCAGACGATCATACTGGTGAAACCGGGCCTGTCGACCCTGCTGCGGGGATTTTTCCCTGAGCCCCTTGGCCCTTCGAAGGCGGTTCAGGAACTCCCCACGAAATCCGGACGCGTCCAGAATCCCGTGAACGTAGGTGCCGGCCACCGTCCCCCCCCTGGTCGCCCAGCCGTCATACCACGACGTCTTTTTACCCGGCTCATGGATCCGCACAAAGGCCGCTCCTTCACGGGTTAACGGCACAGTCCGGCCCATGTGGATTTCGTAACCGCGAATGCGCTTTTTATTTGCCAGGCAGACGCCGGTTACTTTTCGGACAATCTTCTGTCCTTCAAGCCGTGTCTCAATGGGAAGGAGCCCAATCCCCGCCACTTCTTTGTGTGTGGACTCCACCCCTTCGGGATCCTGGATGCGCTCACCCAGAATCTGGTAACCGCCGCAGATGCCGAGGAGGGTTCCACCCTGTTTGGCAAAGCCCCGCACCGCTTTTTTCCAACCTGATTTTTGAACCCACAAGGCGTCTTCCATGGCATTCTTGGTTCCGGGAAGGATCAAGGCGTCATAGTCGGAGGACAGTTCCTTTGGCCGGGAGAGATAGTTGACAACAACGCCCGGTTCCCGATCCAGGGGTTCCAGGTCGGTGAAGTTGGATATGGCCGGCAACCGAAGGATGCTGATATTCAGGGTCCCGGGCCCCACAGGCCGCATATCGCGGTGATCCGCCTGAACCGCCACCGAATCCTCCGAATCGATATGGATATCCTGGAAAAACGGCACCACCCCCAACACCGGCGACCGGGTCTCTTTTTCAATAATATCCACCCCCGATTCAAACAGCCTCGGATCTCCCCGAAATTTATTGATGAGAAAACCCATGGTCAGGGACCGCTCTTCCGGGGTCATGAGATGATATGAACCGATCAGTTGTGCGAAAACACCGCCCCGGTCAATATCCGCCACAAGGATACAGGGCGCCTTTGCCCACCTGGCCATGGGTAAATTGACCAGATCGTTTTCTTTGAGGTTCATTTCGCAGCAGCTGCCAGCCCCTTCCATGACAATGAGGTCGTACTCGTCTGCCAGGCGCCGGTAGGATGACTGAACCACCGCTTTCAATCGGGACTTGTACCCATGGTAGTCTATGGCTTCCATCTGACCGAACACCCGGCCCTGTAACACCACCTGGGCCCCCGTTCCCGAGGACGGCTTCAGCAGGATGGGGTTCATGTGGACCGTGGGCAGGATTCCCGCCGCTTCCGCCTGCACCACTTGGGCCCGACCGATCTCCCCCCCGTCCACTGTAACATACGAGTTATTGCTCATGTTCTGGGCTTTGAAAGGGGCCACTTTGAACCCCCGTCGCTTGAATATGCGGCAGAACGCGGCTACTACGATAGATTTGCCCACATCGCTGCCGGTTCCCAGAACCATCAAGGCCTTTGCCATGTCAACTCCCCGCCCCTCACTTTGAATGTTGAACCTGAAAATGGATACGCACCATTCATATGACAGATGATCCTATGGAATCAACCCTATTTCTCCGTCGAGGGTTGATGGCGTCGTAAAAAGTCCCCTCTACTAAGTAGGGATATGCAGATTCAATTCTTGATCCGGATCCCTTTCCTATGCTAAATTTGCCCAAGAAGAAAATAACAAGACCCGAACAGGGGGATGCGAATGAAAATCCGAATCCGAATTCTTGTCATACTGGTCTCGATGATTCTGATTGTAGGCGCAACGGTTGTCGTCGTCAACAGAACCGTTGCAAAAAACATTGTTGATCAACAGATCTACCGGCATCTTGAAGCCGTTGCACAATCAAAAGAAAAAGCCGTTGAG
>JAFCZI010000222.1 GCA_019314425.1 Deltaproteobacteria bacterium
TTGGCCAAACAAAGAATTTCGAGTAATTTTCAGCAACGTTTTCTGTGGACAGCACTCATTTCTTATAAATGTCAAAAGATAGACTCAGAAATGAGGTGAGCGGGAATTGCTGCAAAAAGTCACGAATTTATCTACATATGGCGTTGTAAAAAGTTCTAGATGCAAGGTGTAGTGGTTTTTCAGGATCGTAGGCATGTAAATCGTATGTTGAGATTCTGAAAAATCACTACAACGCAGTAGATGGGACTTTTTACGACGCCATCAAGTTTCTGTAGCTGCCAGAAAAGCCTTTATATTCGGGATAACCCCTGCATGGGCGTCTTCGAGAATATAGTGGCCGGCATTCGGGTATTTACTGATGTCCGCCCCTGGAAAACGTTGCCGCCATTGCTCAAGAAATACGGCATCGAAACACCAGTCTTTCATGCCCCAGCAGATTTTCATGGGTTTGTCTCGCAGCCGGTAGAGAAGCCTTTCTGTTTCTTTCAGGCAACCATAAGAAGGGTGCGACGGATGCATGGGAATGTCCTGAACAAAACGCAATATGGCCATACGGTTTTTCCAGTTGTTGTACGGGTAAAGCAACCCCGTTTTTGCGACCTTTTCAAGGGGTTTGGCAACAGCCATCCGGGTTGCGGCCAGGGCAAAGCCATTGAAACCGCGTACCGCCAGGGCACCGAAAAACGGGATCCGGCAGGCAGCGATCCGTTTCGGCATGCGAATGGAACGCCATGCCGCCGTGTTTAGAATCACAAAGCGGTTGAAGAGATCAGGTTGGCGTGTGCCCACACCCATCCCGATGGCCCCACCCCAGTCGTGGCAGATCAGTGTGACGTGTTTCAACCCTAGATGATCGATAAGCTTTTCCACATTTTCCATATGGTTGCTCAAGCGATAGGGATAGACTTTGGGTTTATCCGACAATCCACAGCCCATATGGTCCGGAGCAATAACGCGATGTGTTTCTCTCAAGGCTGCGATCAAGCGCCTGAAATAAAACGACCAGGTGGGATTGCCGTGAAGCATCAAAATGGGCGTGTTTTGGGGATTTCCCTCATCGACAAAATGGTATCGGAATTTCCCGATCATCAGACATCGACGTCGAAAATTGTAAGACTGCCGCAGGACCGGCGGCAGTGGTCTATCGTCTGAAAAATCGTACAACGGCTTTTCCCTCAATAGCCCGTTCGAATACAAAAAATGGCACGAGGGCGAGAGTACCGCAGATACCACGGAAAGGCAAGGACAAGCATTCCTCAAGACGTCACATCCGCAGCAGCAGGACAGACACCATGGTCAGTAAAATCCCTTAAACCGGGAGGCCCATAACCGTAAGCGTTTTATTCCTTGATCAATTCCGTCCGGCGTGCAAAAATGAGCCCATGTAGTTTTTTGCGAGACTATCAAGGTTTTAGGTGTTATCAATCGGAAATATTGCGCTATAAAAGATTTTTGAGAAAGGAGCCCCATGTATTTCGAAGAATCTGGAAAGACCCACACGGAAGAAACCCTGAAAAGGGCTTTTGAAAGGGCGGTGGCCCTCGGCTTAAATGAAGTGGTGGTGGCTTCCACTACCGGTGATACGGCGCTTAAAGCGGCTGAGATTTTTGAAAAATTCACCATTACGGCGGTCAGTTACCATTGCGGGTTTCGAAAGCCCTTTGAATCGGTTATGGACCCGGGTGTCAGGAATGATTTATTGGCAAAGGGAATCCATGTGATATCCGCCACCCACGCCCTTTCCGGTGTGGAACGGGCAGTGGCCAAAAAACACGGGGGCGTTTATCCGGCCCTTCTGATTGCTGACACATTAAGGTTGTTCGGTCAGGGCACCAAAGTAGCCGTGGAAGTGGCCATCATGGCCGCTGATTCGGGGGCGCTTACCGGAAAAGATATTGTCTCCATCGGGGGCAGTGGTCGTGGTTCGGATACGGCCCTGATCCTGAAGCCGGCGAACCAGTCCGAAATGTTTGAATTGCGCATACGGGAAGTGGTATGCAAACCGAGGAATTTCTGATGACTTCGTAAAAAGTCGCGAGTCTATCTACAGATGGCGTTGTAAAAGGTTCCATATCCAAGGCGTAGCAGAATAAAAAATTGGGTAGGGGCGGGCCTATGTGTCCGCCCGTTTTTCAGGATCGTCGGGCATACAGGTAGCATGTTGAGATTCTGAAAAATCACTGCAACGCAGTAGATGGGACTTTTTCGGGGCGCCATCAAAACATGGTGACGTAATATGAAACTGAAACAGACGCTGCGCGTGGTTGGGTTTATTTTTTTTGCTTTAATGCTGTTTAACGAAACGTCGCTGGCCGAGGATTCAGACACCGAATATGTTCCCACCCGTTTCGGTTTTGCGCTCAGTTATGGAAACAGCGTCCATCCCGACAATAAGATCGGCTTTATTCTGGCCAACTATATGGTCATGTTTGACTACGACAAAATCTGGCCCCACAGTGCGCCGGAAAATCTGCGGTTTAAACTGGAGTTCAGCCTGGGGTCCACCACAACCCCTGATAATTGGGCCATGGCATCGGCCTCCATGCTGGCCCTTTATTACCTGGACTTCCTGGATTCAGAAGCTGTTCGGCCCTACATCGAGGGTGGCATCGGGCTTATATACACGGGATTTCGTGTGGAAGGCCAGGGCTCCCATCTCAATTTCAATCCCAAGGCAGGGTTCGGGTTTGAGTTCCCGCTCGGCCGGGAAACGTTGTTTACCGCTTTGCGCTGGGATCATCTTTCCAACGCCGGTCTGAGCCATGATAATACGAGTGTGGATTCGGTGATCCTCATGTTTGGCGCTTATTTTTAAACCTTTTAGGCCCTTATCACCTGGTTTTTTGTTACAAAAAACAAGAAGTTCATTGGCTGAAAAACTTAAAACTTAAAACTGCGGCTTTGCCGCCTTAGGAGAGACCCTTGACGTGTAAGATTCTTGTCGTCTATCATTCCCAAAGCGGGAACACCCGAAAAATGGCTGAAAAGACCGCTGAAGGGGTCCGATCCATAGTAGATGCCACTGTTTTTTTGAAAATGGCATCTGAATCAACCCTGGAGGATCTGCTGGCATGCGATGGCCTGGTTATCGGTTCGCCGGAATATTTCGGTTATATGGCGGGAATGGTTAAAGATTTCTTTGACAGAACTTACCATGAAGTACGCGGCAGAAAAGAGACATTTAAAAAACCATACGCCGTCTTTATCAGTGCCGGTAATGACGGAACCGGCGCCCTAAACCATATTGAACGAATTTGTTTGGGGTATCAGTTCAAGAAAGTCCTTGCCCCCGTGATCGCGAAGGGTGAGGTTGACGACGCAATCCTTGCGCAGTGCGAAGAATTGGGGAAAACCATTGCCGCAGGGTGTCGGGAAGGGATCTATTGATGGAAGGGCCAATTCCAACTTGTATATGGAACCTTTTACAATGCCATCTTCAGATAAATTCGTGACTTTTTACGAGGCCATCAAATATTATTTGACCCCATATCGGAATTCCCGAAGAAACCTTATTTTTTTAACGGAAAGTCCAGTTTGACATCTCTTCTTATCCCTGCCTATAAGAACACATTTTTCATTCCATCTCACCAAGGTGCAGGAAACAACACATGGGCGACAAGGCACATTATAATCGGTGCGAAAATAGAACATCCGTCGCCGTATATTTTTGGGGTTCTGCCGATGCAGCAGATGTGAGGCGCTTTTTTTTCTCCATCTGGATTTGTCGTGCTATCCGCATCAGCCTGCTCCTCGATATCTTTCAAAAAGCTGGAGCGTCCTGCGGACCAGCCCAAGCGGTAGGAAACAATATGCACCTCATACCATTAAAAGAGAGGGACCTTCCCCCTGAAATGGAGGAAATCTCCCGGCTCACGGAAGAACGGGCCAAAGATTTCTTTTTATCCAAGCAGCTATACTGTTCCGAGGCGGTATTGGTGACGCTTAATCATGGTCTTGGAGGAGGAATGACCGACGACTTGGCCATCCGTATTTCTTCCACGCTCCCCGAGGGACTTGCGGGAAGCGGATGCCTTTGCGGGGCCCTTGGCGGGGCGGTTCTCGCACTGGGTCTGTTCCTTGGAAGGGACTGGCCCGGGAGCCAGCGTGACAGCCACCATGCCTTGGTTGGAACAAGGGAACTGCACGATCTGTTTGTAAAACGGTTCGGAGCCACCTGCTGCCGTGTTTTGAGTAAAGAGGTTAAACACCTGCCCAAACAACATTTCGAACAATGCGCCGGTCTGACAGGCGCCGCAGCCGCTTTTGCAACCGAAATTGTTCTCAGAGAACGCCCTCGGATAATCAGACAGGTTGATTATGCCTTCCTCAACAAGCGGGAATCGAAAATGGGTTCCCTGGTCCGAAAAGCGGTTAATTTCATGATCTAGCTCCCCCTCATCATCCTGCGGCCTCTATTCCCGGCGATTCCTCGAAAGGATCGGGGCCATCTATCGCTTGGTTTGAATCGGGAATCAATAATTTTGTATTGTGTCCCCGGAATTTTGAAAAATAAAGGCGCACGGCAAGCGCACCATTGGTAAAGAAATGGCAAAGCGTTTGGCCAAGGGCTTAC
>JAFCZI010000027.1 GCA_019314425.1 Deltaproteobacteria bacterium
TCCATGTCCAAAATACCCTGGGAATACAGTTGTTTCAGGCAAAAAAACACGCTCTCAGATAAAAATTGGACACCCTCGATTTCCGGACGGCTAGTAATATCAGCTAGTTATCTGTCAACCCGTTCAATGGGACACTATTTTGATACAGCGAAATGTCCATTTTTTGGCCCTCAAAATGGGGGGAAATAACGAGATCTAAACAGTGGGTACAACACAGACTTCGAAAAATTCTGGTAGGGAAGGCCGGATTGGTGGCTGGCGGCATGTGCCGTAGTGCCACATTAAAAAAGTTCACAGACAAACAACGAGAACCCGTGGATAATTGTGCAACTTATTTAAAAAATAAGGCTCCTCACCTTAAATATGATCTCTAATCTTAGCAACGGATTTCCCATTGCGACAGGGGTCATTGAAGGAGCATGTGTCGGCATCTGGTTAAGGATCGTATGGATATAACCGGTGCAAAATGGCGGCTCACCAGTGCTGAAGCTGTACTACGTCTGCGTGCGTTACGGAGCAGCAAGGATTTTGATGAGTACTGGACTTTCCATGAGGCCTGCGAATACAAACGAAACCACCAAAACCGATATGCTGACGGTGAAGTGCCACCTACAAAGCCTCCACAATTTTCATCCAAGGGATGTCATTATAAAAGTTATTAAAGGTGGGAAGATGTGACATCCTTTTAATGGTGTTGAAAAAGAGCCACACCCCAGCGAAATCGCCAAACAGACCGGAAGAATGGCGACATAACGACAAATCTTCAGAAGATCACCACATACAAGACACGTACATACATCAAGGGTCGGAACATGATTGATTTTGAAGGATCCTCAAAATAAGGCCCATCCCAGAATCCCTGCTGCGGATAAGATCCATGGGAAAAAGGGGAATGAATAATTTATTGTGACCCCGGAGTTTTGGATTTCATGCATCCAGCGAGCACCTCGCGCACCTTTCGTTTAAGGCCCCCCGGTGTAAAAGGCTTCGGTTTGCGATCTGGCGGGACTCAACCGCATTACGAATAAGGTTTTGCATAACGGGGCCATGGCGGGGATGGTCCGATACCCGGCGGAAGCGCCCTCGGATGATAAACCGCTGGTCCTGCTGTCGACACTGGGGACCACTGAAACGTGCGTGAAAAAAATCCGCAGTCATCTGCTGGCGGACGGTGGGGAATCAATTATCGGATGTTGAAGCGAGTCCCCTCAGAATCTCGGCATTTTTCTGAACTCGCGCCTGGTTTTTCTTGAGGTTTTTCTTATTGCTCTTTGCTTTCCTGGCCCGTATGAGGCTGGTCTGTTTGCTGTTGGAACCCATACTATGTCTCCTCGTTTTCTATCAATTTTAATCGTATAAGTTAGCTTTCATTACGGCGTTTGTCAACAACAAAAAAATCCTCCTGTCCGGAAATTCCGGACAGGAGGCAATTGATTTCAAATGTTTACGCTACTGCGGCCTGAAGATCAGCAACCAGGCATGGGCAATGATGATGGTGATGATCATGTAAGGAAAGGCCGTTTTCATAAAACCGATAAAACTGATCTTGTAGCCCCTGGACTCGGCGATACCCATGGTCACCACATTGGCCGATGCCCCGATAATGGTACCGTTACCACCGAAGCAGGCCCCCAGTGCCAACGCCCACCACAGGGTATTTTCAGCCCCCGGAATCACAGCACTCAAATACGCCACAATGGGCAGCATGGTCGCCGTAAAGGGGATGTTGTCCACAAAGGCGCTCATGATAGCCGCCACCCAAAGAATCAGGCTGCAAGCGATCACAAAATCCCCGGCTGAAAGTTCCAAAATCCAGTCTGCAACAACTGCCAGGAGGCCGCTGCTTTCCACAGCGCCCACCATGATAAAGAGAAAAATAAAAAACATGAGGGTGGGCCACTCAATATCCTTTTCAATCAGTTCAATCAAATCCACCTTTTCCGTAAGGATGGCAACGGTCAGAAGCACTGCTCCGCCCATGAGGGCCGCCACGCTGACCTCCATGTGCCAGTAGCCGTGGCTCAAAAAGAGGAAGACGACAAACCCCAACACCGCCAGACCGTAAGTGAGCAACCGGGGATCGGTAATCCGGTATTTTTCCTTGAGCACCTGAATAAAGTCCTGCACATCATCCACCTTGGCAGCGGCGTATCCCTTTCCCCACACAAGCTTGGTGAAAATAATCAACGCGATCATGCATACCCCGCAGAGTAGTGCCAGGGCCACCACAAAATCCATGAAGGTCAGGCCTGCATAGGACCCGATCATGATGTTCGGAGGGTCACCAATGAGGGTGGCGGTACCGCCCACGTTGGAAGCGAACACCAGGGGCAGGAGCATGTGAAGGGGGTTAATGCCCAGAGATATGGAAATCTCAATGGCCACCCCTGTCAACAGCAGCATAGTGGTCACATTGTCCAGGAATGCGGAAGAAACGGCAGTGAAAATCATGAGGTAGACAACCAGCACAAAAACTTTTCCCTTGGCCAGTTTGTAGGACATATAAGCGCACCACTGAAACACACCGGTATGTTTCAGAACCCCCACGATAATCATCATACCCATGAGGAGAAACACCACATTCATATCAATGGAAAAGATAGCGCTTTCAAATGAACAAATGTGATATTCTGGATTGATGGTACCGATGGTGTAGGAAATGACCAGCATCACAATGGCACCCAGCATGGCGGCAACAGTCCTGTGAAGCAGTTCAAAGGCGATGAGCACATAGGCCAGAATAAACACAACGGTGGAGATCCAGAATGCCGGTCCCAGGTGACGGTCCAGGGAGATATCTTCACTCACATAAAGCTGATTCCCCTTCTGGGCCATATCGTTCCCCTGAACGGTCAAGGTGACCCCCTTGAAACTGGTTTTATCGGCGTTTATTTGAATGGTTGCCCTTTGAACTTCGCCTTTTTCCAACTGGAAACGGGCCACATATTTTCCGTTGTGGGCCGTAACCACATGTTCCACTTCCTTACCATTGACCAGAATCTTCACATTGGCCTCGTCAATAGGCTCTTTGTGGCTGTCGAGGATGATGCCCGAAATGTTGATGGTGTCGCCGCCCTCAATCAGGGCTTTGGAAGGCCCGCCCCCGGCCCCATGGCCGGCAAATGCGGGTGAACCTATCAAAAAAAGAGTAATGGCAAAAAAAGAAAAAAGACCGTACCTAAGGGTTTTCATGAAATGTTTTCCTCCTACTGGTTTGACAAGAGACCGGATGCTAAATTGCCTTACCGTCCCGTGAACAGAATGCGACGTAAGGCAATTGGGTTCTTTATATTGGAACTGCTGCATCAATTTGAGTGCACAACGTCGGTCGGAATCTAACAAAAGGGTTTTCGGGCTGTCAAGAGAAAGGTTGCACCTGCTGCTGATCTGGTGTAGATTTTTTGCAGAACTTTCAATTTTCTGTCATTAAAGTGAAAAAATCTTTTATCCGGCGTCCGGCTTCCCTCATTAACCGGTGTCGGGATACTGCGTCAGGGGCGTCATCAATCATCTATGGACTCTCAAATTTTTGTTATAAAATCCATTTGGGTTCAAAACAGCATCATGCTTTTTGCGTTGGGCCTGGTACTGTTTTTTCTCTTTTATTCTCTCATAAAAAAGAAGCCCAAGCACCTTCTGGCCTCCGCCATCTGGCTGGTCATCGTCCTGTGGTTTTTTAACAGCTCTTTTTTCGGATTCAGCACGGTTTCGGTAAGCCCTGAAGGGATAGAAGTGAATTACGGGATACTCTCCTGGAGAAACGACGTCCTTCCCATTACCGCTCACTGGGAAATCGTAACCACTCCGTCGGGGATTCGAAGGCTGAGAAAGGTCCACATCATCAAAATCGGAAATCATGAAAGCATGAAGGTTCGCAGCGGAAATGATGTCAATTTCCTTAAAAACATCGGAGCAGCCATTGATGAATGCAGAGATTCAACTTAGGGCCTGGCAAAAAGGAGGGGTAAAAAAACAGCGGAAGACCTGAGGAAGGCATCATGGACGGTGTGGGGCTGGATGTGGTTCGGGATATTGGAACAGTCTACTACAATGAAAGCAAGGACCCCAAAGACAAACCCCCGCAGGCATTAACGGGGAAAATTGACCGGGGCGAGCTGGGGGTCAAAAGCGGCCATGGATTCTATACCTACCCGGATCCGGAATTTGCACAACCGGGGTTCCCGGATTCAACAAAATAGACAGGCAGCTAGCGCCTCATACAGAGGCGCCCGCCGAGGATGATCAAAGCCACCTGGCCTGCCCCCAGCCAGAGCAGCAACAGGGGAATCAGGGTGCCCCCCAGGTGGATCCACCAGATCGCCTTTTCCTCATAGTAGAGAAGACGATCTTTGATCTTTTGAAGATTCTTCCCAAAATCAGACGCCAGGGCCTGAAGATCCGCCAGGTCTTTATCTTCAATGCCCTCTGTTCGAAGCGCATTCGCCTTTGATGCAGCGGTTTTCAAATCCGAGCGCACGTGGACCACGGAAAGGTCTATCTGATTCAGCCGTTCACGGATCTCCCGCAAAGCATTTTCGGTGGAATCAAATGTCTGCCCCGCAAAGCGACGCAGCTGCTTCTCGGCATTACCCGTCTCATAAATCGCAACACCACAGGCAAGCACTCCTGCCGCGCCCATCAATATCAACAGAATACCGCCAAACCTTTTTAGAAATATCATCGTATCACCCTACCCTTGCCAAAACCACACGGCCCTTTTGAATCAGGGTCTGATGCATTTATCGGCAAAAAGTATGTTGAGACTCTGGAAAATCACTGCAACGCAGTAGATGGGACTTTTTACGGCGCCATCAATTTTAAACGGGGCGCCCCTACCGCCTATCGGTATCGTTTCGAATCGATATTGTATTTCTGAACTTTATACCCGAAAATACGTTCCGTTGTCTTAAGGGCCATAGCAGCCTTTCGCATATTACCGCGACTGTTTTTGAGGGCCTCAATGAGCATTTCCCTCTCAAAGCGGTCCACGGCATCCTTCAACGACTGGGCCTGCTGGGTGCCCGTCTCTTTCGCCGTCTGCAAGGTGGGGGGCAGATGATAGCTGTGAATCACCTGATCTTCACACAACAAAACGGCTCTCTCAATACAGTTTTCCAACTCCCGGACATTGCCCGGCCAGTGATACTGGGTCAGCGCGTCAATGGCCGGTGTGGAAATCCGTTTAATATCCTTTTCATACTCACCCGCATATTTTTCAAGAAAATAATCCGCCAGCAAAAGCAGATCCGCCTCTCGTTCCCTTAACGCCGGCAAATAGATGGGGTACACGTTCAACCGGTAAAACAGGTCCTCCCGAAAATTGCCATCCTCCACAACTTGCGCCAGATCCCTGTTGGTGGCGGCAACCAGGCGTATATTCACCTTGATGGTGCGATTACCCCCCAGCCTTTCGAATTCCCTTTCCTGAAGCACCCGCAGCAACTTTCCCTGGCTTTCCAGCGCCAGTGATCCAATTTCGTCCAGAAAGATCGTCCCCTTATCCGCCAGTTCAAACTTACCCGACCGGGTCCGGTTGGCCCCGGTGAAAGCGCCTTTTTCAGAACCGAACAGTTCCGCTTCAATCAGGTTTGTCGGCAATGCGGCGCAGTTGATTTTGACCAATGGCTTTCCGGCACGCAGGCTGTTGTAGTGGATGGCATTGGCTACCAGCTCCTTTCCCGTCCCGCTTTCACCCAACAACAGCACGTTTGCATTGCTTTTGGCCACCTGGCTGATCAGGTAGAACACCTCCTGCATTTTGCGGCTGTTACCCACGATGTTGGTGAAGCTGTATTTCTTGCTCAGCTCTTTTCTGAGCCTGAGATTTTCTTCCTGAAGCTGGTCCTTCTCCCTGCGAATCCTTTCCAGCAACGCCACTTTCTGGGCAATCAGCGTGCTGATGACACTCAACAACCTGACATCATCTTCCAGGGACGATGTTTCTTCATAGGTACAATCGACGCTCAGGGCTCCGATGACCCGGGTTTGGTCTTTGATGGGAACGCACAGGAAAGATATTTTGGAATGGTCAATGCCGTTCCTTGCGCCGGTTCTGTCCAGGAAAAGCGGCTCGGCATCAATCTGAGGCACCACCATCGGTCGGCCCGCTTTAATGACGCGTCCCGTTATGCCCTCGCCCAACTTGTATTTACCCTTGGTCCTCTCCACTTCGGAAATACCGTGTGCCACTTCAATACGGATCTCCGATGTCTCGGGATTCAGGATCGTGATGGAACCCCGTTTCATACCCAGGTATTCCGAAAGTAACTCAAGGACCTTGTACAAAACCCGCTGAAGGTCCATGGTGGCATGAATGGCCTTAGTGATTTCATACAGACAATTTATTTCGTCGGGAGTGTGGCTCCCTGTTTGCTTCGGCATTTAAAAAAAATCTCTCATTGATGGTATGGGATCTCATTGGATGCTACCGCCCTGCGGTATTTTATTTTTTGACCCCCGTCTGAACCTTTGCCATTTCATCTTTTGTGGTCCATCCCCCGCCCAGGGCCTTATACAGTTTGACATAACCATTCAGGTACTGCTGCTTCAACTCCGACAGTTCCAGTTGGGCGGAAAACAAGGTACGTTCAGTCTCCAGAACCTCCAGATAAGTGCTGACCCCTTTGTCGTACCGGAGCTTTGCCAATCGATAGGCATTCCGAGCGACCTTTTCTTTTCTTTTAACAGCGGTCATTTGTTTTTTATAGGTATCAATTTCGACCAGGGAATCATCAACTTCCTTAAACGCCGTCAGCACCGTATTTTCGTAAAAATACAAGACTTCCCTGGTTTTCGATTCCTCAATTTCAACACGCCGGATATTCTTGTAAAACTCAAAAATGGGTCCGAACAGACCCCCACCCACCGACCAGGCGCCGCCCTGGGAGATAAGGCCCGAAAGATCGCTGCTGGCAAGCCCCAACATACCGGTCAATGAAATGGCCGGAAACCGCATGGCCTCAGCCACCCCGATGTTGGCGGTCTGCGATTCCAACAGATACAGGGCCTGCACAATGTCCGGCCGCCGCTCCAGGAGGTTGGACGGAAGGCCCATGGGAACCGTCGGCGGCACCGTTTCAAGTTTTAGTCCCTTACCCGTTTTGATGGGCTCGGGGAGCTTCCCCAACAAAATGCTGAGGGCATTTTCCGTCTGGGCCACCGACCGTTCATACTGGGGTATGGCGGCTGCGGCAATCTCTTTCTGGATCTGGGCCTGGTTCACGTCCAGCTCGGGAATAATCCCCCGATCAAATCGTTTCCGGATGATATTCAGACTCTCTCCGCGGGATTCAAGGGTGTCTTTGGATATCTTCACCCGCTGGTGATAATCCAGCAGCCGGTAATAAGATCCCACCACTGCCGAAATCAGCCCGATCTGAACCGTCCTGAGCCCATATTCCGAGGCCATCAGTTGCGCCTTGGCCGACTCCGTGGCCCTGCGAAACTTCCCCCAGAAATCGAGTTCCCAACTGAGCGTGGGTCCCACATAGTAATGGCTGTTCCGGGTATCGGACCTCATACTGCCCGAAAAATTACCCGTGCCGGCCCCGGCTTGGATATAAACGCCGGGATATTGATCGGACTGGGTAAATCCCAGATAAGCACGGGCCTGTTCCACCCGGGCAGCGGCAACTTTCAGATCCTTATTGTTTGAGAGCGACTGGCTCACAAGGGTGTAAAGGACGGGGTCATCAAACAATTCCCACCATTCCAGGTTGATCATGGTTTCCACTGGGACTTTATCAAAGCGGTAGTTTTTGGGCGTCTCCACCACCGGGGGCTTGAAATCCGGTCCCATGGCGCATCCTGAAAGAAAGAAAAAAACCAATATGCCGAACCCGAATAAACCGGGAAAATGCCTGAAGAAGGGTGCTTTTTTCATTCGATGTTGGACGTTCATCTTTTTCAGACCTCATCCTTTTGAAGGTCGCGTTTCTTTTCGTAACGGGCAATTTTACCGACCAGCACAAACAGCATGGGATAAAAGAGGACGCCTAACAACGTGGCCAGGGTCATCCCTCCCAACAGGGCCATACCCATAACGACCCTGGCTTCGGCGCCCGCGCCTGTGGCAAGCACCAGCGGCAACACCCCCAGGATAAAAGAAAATGCCGTCATCAATATGGGCCGAAACCGCAGTTTTGCGGATTTCACCGCCGCGTCAAACAACGAAAGGCCCTTGTCGAATTCCAGTTTAGCAAACTCCACTATCAAGATCGCGTTCTTCGCCGCCATGGCGATCAGCATCACCAGAGCGATCTGCGCAAAGACATTCAATTCAAAGCTTTCACTGTACAACCGAGCCACATACAGGGCCAGGAACGCGCCGAAAATGGCAAAGGGCGTTCCCAGTAAAATACTGAAGGGCAACGACCAGCTTTCATACTGGGCCGCCAGAATCAAAAACACGAAAACCAGGGAAAAGACGAAGACCATGGATCCGGTGCCAGCGGATTGCTTTTCCTGAAAACTCATATTGCTCCACGCATACCCCATGCCGTCCGCTAACACCTTGGCGGCGGTTTCTTCCAGGGCCGCCATGGCCTGGGTCGAGGTAAATCCTTTGGCCGGAGAGCCGGTCAACTCCACGGAGCGGTACAGGTTGTAACGGTTGGTATAATCAGGCCCCACGATGTTCTCAATATTGACAAAAGTGGAAAGTGGCACGCTCGTCCCCTGGTTGTTGTTCACGTAGAACAGTTCCACCTGACTCTCCTTGAGCCGATACTGGGGTTCAGCCTGGACATACACCTTGTAGAGTCTTCCGAAGCGATTGAAATCATTCACATAGGAGCCACCCAGGAAGGCCCCCAGGGTGTTGTAGATATCGTTCAGATTGACCCCTGCCTTCAGAGCCTTGTCCTTGTTGATTTCAACGTAGCGCTGGGGCACTGAGGCGCGGAAGGTCGTAAAAATAGCTCCGATTTCAGGGCGCTGGGAGGCCGCCTGAATGAATTGGATAGCCTGATCCGCCAGGTAGGCCGGCGTATTCCCCCGCTTGTCCTGAATCATCAGGGTAAATCCGGAACCGCTGCCCAGGCCCGGAATGGCGGGGGGACCAAAGGCAAACACCTGGGCCTCATTGACATTGAGATAAAAATCCGCGTTCAAAAGCGCCACCATTTCTTTGGCCGTTTTCTGTCGCAGGCCCCAGTCCTTCAAAGAGACGAAAATAAAACCCGAATTGGAACTCATGCTGTTGGACAGCAGACTGAATCCGGCGGCCGTGGTGGTGAATTCCACTTCCTCATATTTTTTGATGATTTTTTCCACCTTCCGGGAAACCACATCGCACCGCTGAAGGGACGCCGCATCGGGAAGCTGAATATTGACCATCAGATACCCCATGTCTTCTTCCGGCATAAAGCCACCCGGCACCAGTTTGCCCAGAAAACCCATGCCCACGGTAATAATCAGGATAAACACAACACCGATGGCAATTTTCCGGGCAACAACTTTCGTAAAGCCCACATATATGCGGGTGGTTTTGTCAAAAAGCTTGTTAAACAATCTGAAAAAGGCGCCCAACGGCCCCCGCATGGGCTTCTGCTTTCTGAGCAGCAAGGCGCACAGGGCCGGGCTCAGGGTCAGGGCGTTCACCGATGAAAAGAGCACCGACACCGCGACGGTAATGGCAAACTGCTGGTAGAGACTGCCGGTAATACCCCCCATGATGGCCACCGGAATAAACACCGACACCAGCACCAGGGTGGTGGCGATCACGGGCGCCGTCACCTCATCCATGGCTTTGAGAGTGGCGCTTTTAGGGTCCAGGCCGTTTTCAATGTTGACCTGAACAGCTTCCACCACAATGATGGCGTCATCCACCACAATGCCGATGGCCAACACCAGTCCCAGAAGTGACAGCACATTGATGGTGAAGCCGATGATGGGGAACACGATAAAGGCCCCCACCAGAGAAACGGGGATGGCGATGGTGGGAATCAGTGCCGCCCGCCAGTCCTGAATAAAGATGAACACCACCAGAATCACCAGGGCCAGGGCAATAAAGAGGGTTTCAATAATTTCATCAATACCCGCCGAAATGGCCAGGGTGGTATCCAGGGAAATATCGTAGCGAAGGCTTTCCGGAAAAGAACCGGAAAGCTCCTTCATGGTCTGTTTGACTTGCCGGGCCAGCTCCACCGCGTTGGAGCCGGGGGCCTGATACACGCCGATCATGGCGCAGGAGTTGCCATTGAGCCGGGTAAAAGCGTTATAGGTTTCAACACCCAGCTCCACGCGGGCCACATGCTTGATCTTGACCTGAGCCCCGTCATCGGTGGTGCGAATCACCACATCACCGAACTGCTTTTCGGACTGTAGCCGTTCCGGCAGCCGCACGGTGTAGGTAAACTCCGTCCCCGGCGGCGCCGGCTCCGCGCCGAACTTACCCCCCGGCACGATCACACTCTGGGCGCGCAGGGCATCCATGATTTCCGGCACGGTAATACCCATCTGGGCCAGCCGGTCCGGTTTGATCCAGATACGCATGGAGTAATCGCTGGCGCCGATGACGTTGACCCGCCCGATGCCCTTGATGCGTGACAGGATGTCCTTGATGTTGATCAGCGCATAATTCCCCAGCCAGTGCTGATCATAACGGCCGTCTTCAGAAGTGACGGCAATGAGCATGAGGATATTGGGAAGGGATTTCTCGGTGGTCACCCCGTACCGTTTCACCTCTTCCGGGAGCTTTGCCGTAGCCGCAGCCACCCGGTTTTGGGTAAACACGGTGTTCATATCCGGATCCGTGCCGATGTCAAAAGAGGTCTGGATGGTCATGGTGCCGTCGTTGGCATTGGTGGACTTCATGTAAATCATATTGTCCACACCGTTGATCTGCTGCTCCAGCGGCGTGGCCACGGACTGCTCAACACTGATGGCATCAGCGCCGGTATAGGTGGCGCGCACTTCCACGATGGGCGGGGTAATATCGGGGTATTGCTCCACGGGCAGGGCCTTTAAGAACACAACCCCGACAATCACCGTCACAATGGCGATCACCATGGCGACAATGGGTCTTTTGACAAAAAAATTACCCTTAGCGGCCTGGCCGGTCTGGTTTGTCTCTTTGGCCTGTTTTGATTGATCCGTCATTATTTCTTTTCTTCGTCCTTGAGAGGCACATCAACCACCTTCGCCTCCACAACGGTACCGTCTTTGACTTTCTGAAGCCCCTCGTAAACCACTTTCTCACCCGCTTTCAACCCTTCCCGGATGAGCCAGAAGGATTCGATCTTCGGCCCCACCTTGACCTCTTTCATTTGTATTTTGTTTTCAGCGCCCAACACATACACACTGAAGGTCCCTTGAAGTTCCACCACACAGCGCTGGGGGATGAGAATCCCATCTTTTACCACCGCAATCTCCCCTTTTACCTTGGCAAACTGACCCGGGCGAAGCAGCTCATCGGGATTGGGGAAGGAGGCCTGAATCAAAAGAGCGCCGGTCTGGGGATCCACCTCCCGGTTGATAAAATCAGCCTTGCCCTTGTGCTTGTATATGGATCCATCAGACAAAATCAGCTCCAGATTCGCTTTTTCCACCTCATCAACCTGACCTTTGTCGTTCTGCTCCAGATGGCGCCGCATGAACATGAGATACTGGCTTTCCGTGATAAAAAACTGAACCAGCACCGTGTCAATACGTGATACCGTATTCAGTAAGATGGGACTGGGTTGACGGCCTACAAAATCCCCCACTTTGGCTTTGGTCTTACCGATGATGCCCGAGATGGGTGAATAGACCTTGGTATAGCCCAGTTGGATTTTTGCGGCCCGAAGATTGGCCTTCGCCGCCTTCACCTGGCTTATTCCCACCTCATACTGGGCCACAGCCGAATCCAGATCGCTCTGGCTGACCGCCTTTTCCTTCGCCAGGGGTTTAATGCGGTTCAGATAAGTCTGTGCTTCCGTCTTTATCGTTTCAGCGGCGGCCACACCACTCATCTTGGCCGCCACGACCGCCTCGAACTGCTGACTTTCCAGCGTATAGAGCAGCGCCCCCTTCTTAACCGGAAATCCCTCCTCAAAATGGATCCCTTCCAGATAGCCCTCCACACGTGCCGAAATACCGATATCCTTAAACCCGTAAACCTGCCCCACAAACTCCTGATAAATGGGCACTTCACGGGCGACAGTCTCATACACCGTCACTTTGGGCGAGGGCGGGGGCTGTTCGGTCTCTTCCTTTGCAACACACGAAAACAGGGTGACGAAAAGAAAGCCTATAAAGATCATTTCTATTTTTTTCATTTTATTTTTTCCATTGGGATAATGAAATGAGGCAGTGTCTTCATGGACAAGGAAACCGTATCTGTTCAACTTCTTGTCCCCCTTGCTACCAAAATTTCCGGTATTGTACCAGAAGAAACTCCGTAAGCATATCCAGGGGTCCAATCATGATCATCAGGCACCGGAAGGCATCACCCTTCCCGGTTCTGTGCCTGGATGGCCGTGATGGCTACGGTATTAACAATATCCGCAACAAGGCAGCCACGGGACAGGTCATTAACCGGCTTATTTAAGCCCTGGAGAATCGGACCGATAGCCACAGCGCCTGATGCACGCTGCACCGCCTTATAGGTGTTATTGCCCGTATTGAGATCAGGAAAAATAAAGATTGTGGCCTTGCCCGCGACCTCACTGTCAGGCATCTTCTTACTCGCCACAGTGGCATCGATGGCCGCATCATACTGGATGGGCCCATCGATCCTCAGATCCGGCCTGCGCTTTTTGGCAATCCCCACAGCCTGCCGAACCTGCTCCACGTCTGCCCCTGCACCGGAAGTACCGCTGGCGTAGGAAAGCATGGCCACGATTGGCTCTATGCCGAACATTTGTGCAGTCTTTACCGAACTGATCGCAATTTCAGCCAGTTGTTCCGGATTGGGGTTTGGGTTTACCGCACAGTCGCCATAGACCAGAACCCGGGTATGAAAACACATCAGAAAGACAGAAGAAACAACCAGGACATCGGGAGGGGTTCGGATAAACTGAAAGGCCGGCCGGATCGTATGAGCAGTGGTATGGGACGCACCGGACACCATGCCGTCAACCATATTCTGATGCACCATCATGGTGCCGAAATAACTGACATCCGCCATCACATCCAGGGCGTTATCCATGGTCAACCCTTTGTGTTTCCGCAACTGAAAAAGGGTATCCGCAAATTCATGCCGCAGCATGGACGTCTGCGGATCTATGAAATTTACGCCGGCAAGGGTGAGTCCCAGGCTTGATGCCCGGGCCCGCAGTTTCTTTTCCGTGAGTCCCAGGCTTGATGCCCGGGCCCGCAGTTTCTTTTCCTCACCCAGTATGGTCAACGCCACCACATCCCGCAGGCGCAGCAGCTCTGCGGCCTGCAGGATACGGTCATCGCCCCCCTCCGGCAGCACAATATGTTTGCGATCCCGCCGGGCCCGCTGAAAAAGTGAGTATTCAAACATCAGAGGGGACAGGATGGTGGATGGGTTCACCCGGATTTTCTCTTCCAAAGCGACGACGTCAACGCTGTTTTCAAACACACCAAGGGCCCTGGCGATCTTACATTCATTTTCCGGGTGCAACCGGCCTCGGACTGCGGTCGCCTGCATGGCAGTACGGTAGGTATCGCCGGCAACGCGATATATGGGAATCGCCAGATCATCCAGCCCGTCAAGGAGTTTCAGAACGGAAGGGTCCGGTGTTATGTTGCCGGAGAGCAACAGACCCACCGGAGAAGGATAATTCTTTGAGGCAATAGCCGCAAGGGTGGTAAAGATAATATCCGATCGGTCACCCGGAGTAATGATCAGATCGTCCTTTTTCAGATAGTCAAGAAAGTTGGCAGGCCCCATGGCCGCCACCTTAAAACCCGCCACATCACGATGTAAGCCGTCTCGAGGTCCGCTGAACCACTCCGCGTGAAGATCCTGAACAATCTCCGCCACAGTGGGATTGCCAAGGCTTTCCACTTGAGGAAGAAGATCAATGGCAATATCGCCGCCAAAGGTTTTCTGCAGCACTTCCCCTGCCACCTCAAGGATATCCGGGTCAACCCGGTTGACAATGATAGCCAGCAACGGCGTTTGCAACCGACGAAAACTCTTTTCCGCAACCTTGACATTCTCCAGCAGCTCAGGGACGGTGGCCCCGTATCCTGAAGACACGTACAATGTTGGACAACCAAGCTCTCTTGAGATACACACTAACAGAGTAGAGTCAAAGGCTTCGGGCAACTGAGCGATATCCGGCCCCTCGCAAAGCAGAAAATCACACGCTTCTTCCGCCTCATTGAATTTTGCGACAATCTCACGGAAAAGACGATTCTCTTCCCCTGCGGCAATCCAGGTTTTTGCCTGCTCATGCGTGACACCGACCATCTGTTCAGGCTGCAAACAGATAGAAAAGCGGCTGGAGAGCAGCTCAATATGATCGTCCTCATCTGCTGCGGTCGGAGCAATAGAGCGAAAAAAGCCGAGCCGCTCCACCCTGCGGGAGAGAGCCTCCATGACACCCAGGGTAACCATCAGTTTCCCGCTGTTCGGTTCAAAACTTGAGATATAAAGACTTTCAGGCATCAGCGTCTGCTCCCTGTCGGTTTACCATCTCCCCGGCCCCTATGACTCGACCATCCTTTCCAATTCGTTGTAAGGTCCTGTCCGCAAATAGGTCACAGCGTCCAGGCGCACATAATGGAATCTCCTTAATTTTCGTTAGGGTTCATAACCAAAAAAGTAAAGATTCGGCCCGCAGCACCCCATCTTCGCCTATTTTGGTCTACTCACATAGCATTATAGCTCGTAGCAAGTGACCAGATACCAGAATTTGCGACTAATTATCTGAAATATAAATTAAAACCAACTGAGACTAGTATCAATTCATCTGCGAAGGACCATAGTATGCTACGCAGTCCCAGGTAGACGAATATGAAGCGCTGGCCAAACATTCACATTGTAAGCCGAACCTTTACCCAAAAATGCTCTGAAAAGGCGGGCGTTGTTATTTCGGATTTGCCTGCAAAAATGGGCTCCCACGAGCGTGAAAGCCCCTTGCGCAGGTTGATAATCATCAAGAAACCAGTTTAATAAAATCAAGCCTTTTTATTGACCCGGAAGGTCTCATCCCCTTTCTCAAAAAAATCGATGATCTGTGTAACGGCTGCCACACCGGAATTGATATTGGCCTCGGCGGTCTGAGCGCCCATCTTCTTGGCGGTGAAAAAACTCCGGTCTCCGCTGATGGTACAGATTTCGTCCTTGCAGTCCGGGGTCAGGTCCGATCCGTAGCAGAAATCCGGTCTTTCAGAAAACATTTTCTTTAAACCGTCCTCATCGATGACTTCTTTTCGAGCCGTGTTGATGAGGGCCGCGCCTTCTTTCATTTTGCTCAGCAATTCAAAATTAATGGAATTGACGGTTTCCGCATTCCCCGGAATGTGAAGACTGACAAAATCACAGGTGGCATAGAGCTCTTCCCGCGATTCCACCGGTTTAACCCCGTCCGCCTCCATGATGCTTTTGTCCACATAAGGGTCATGGGCGTAAACATCCATGCCGAAACCCTTTCCCAGCCGCGCCACACATTTTCCCGCGTTGCCATAGGCATGAATCCCAATAGATTTGCCTCTCAATTCCGTACCCGGCTTTCCCATGTATTGCTTCCGAACCAGGTTGAGCATCATGCCGAAGACCAGCTCGGAAACCGCGTTACTGTTCTGCCCCGGCGTATTCATAACACAAATGCCTTTTTCGGTGGCCGCTTCACAGTCGACATTGTCGTAGCCGGCCCCGCCACGCGCCACCACCTTCAGGTTTTTGGCGGCTGCCAGCACTTCCCGGGTAACTTTATCACTGCGGATAATGAGCCCATCCACATCTTTTACGGCGTCCAGCAGGTCCTGCTTATCCGTATAGTTTTCAAGCAGCCGCAGTTCAAAATCCGGTTTTTTTGCAACCACCTCTTTCATGCGATCCACAGCGGCTTTAGCAAACGGTTTTTCGGTGGCAACCAGTATTACTTTTGACATTTCAAAACTCCCTATCTTTTAGAATTAAACCAATGGGTTCTGGATGAACCGCAAAAGCCAGCTCATCCAAATGCAAACGAATCGTCCCGAAACTGCTCAGGGCCTATTCTGCTTCCGAAAGGAAGACGTATTCTACACGGGTCGATGAATTCAATCAAGCAATAAATTACGCCATATTATTGGATCAATTCGTAACTTTTTTACGATGGCGTCAAGATTTGAGTCTGACGCTGAAATTGAGCAAAAGGGGGTGTTTTGCAAGGTCTCATCTTGACACCCTGCCCACACTCTTTTAAACTGATCCTACGTATACTGCATATACTGTCAAACTCTCTCGATATGTAAGGAGAAGCCGTGAAGGGAAAAAAAGTCCTGGTTGGGGTTACCGGCGGAATTGCCGCCTATAAAACAGCTGAGTTGGTGCGGCTTCTGATCAAAGCGGATCTACAGGTGGAAGTGGCCATGACCGAGGGCGCCACATGGTTCATAACCCCGCTCACCCTGGAAACCCTTTCCGGGAACAAGGTCATCACCCGTATGTTCGGACACGTTGAAACCCCCATGGATCACATCCGCTGCGGCCAGGATGCGGATCTCATCATCATTGCGCCGGCCACCGCCAACATTATTGGAAAGATGGCCCACGGCATCGCTGATGATTTTCTCTCCACCTGCATGCTCGCCGCCACCGCCAAAACCCTCATCTGCCCAGCCATGAACGACCGCATGTTCCTGAATCCGGCGGTGCAGGACAACCTGGCGCTGCTTCAAAAAAGAGGCTTTGCCATTATAGCCCCCGGCAGCGGTGAACTGGCCTGCGGCACTGACGGCCCCGGGCGCCTGCCCGATCCCACCGACATCCTGGAGCAAGCCCTGATCTTTTTGTCGGAGCGGGATCTTGAAGGCTGCAAAATCCTGGTAACTGCCGGTCCCACAACGGAATATATTGATCCGGTCAGGTATGTCACCAACCGGTCTTCCGGGAAAATGGGCTATGCCCTGGCCCGGGCCGCCCTTCGAAGGGGCGCGGAGGTCGTTCTCATCAGCGGTCCCACCCACCTCAAGCCGCCCCCCGGCATTCATTTCTGCCCCGTCAAAACTGCGGAAGAAATGAAAGTGGCCGTTTTCGACCACTTAAACGGTTGCCACATCATCATCAAGGCCGCAGCCGTTTCCGACTACCGGCCCAAAGAGACCGCCGACCAGAAAGTCAAGAAAGGCGCGGAATCCCTTTCCCTTGACATGGTCAAGAACCCGGACATTCTGGCCCTGCTGGGACAAACGAAAAAGGATCACCCGTGCATACTGGTGGGGTTTGCCGCAGAAACCGAGGACCTCGTTGAAAACGCCCGGAAAAAGATCAATGCCAAGAACCTGGACATGATCGTGGCAAACGATGTCTCCAGAAAAGACGCGGGGTTTGAAACCGACACCAACGCGGTCAAAATTATCTATGCCGACGGCCGTATAGAGGCGTCCCGACTCATGGAAAAAATCGATGTGGCGCATCTGATCCTGGACAGGGCCAAAGCGCTGAAGGATGAAAGCCCTTGAACGCCCGCAAAGAACTCAAAGAGATCTTTTTTGAAACCAAACGGTTGATTTCGGCCTGTGAAGAGATGGGACTTGAACCGCCCATGCTACCGAAAGGGGCCCTGGAATTCATGGAAAAACCGGTTTTAAAAAAACCCGCCCCGCCCTCAACGCAATCAGAGAACCGGGGTAACGTGGGTTCGGAAATCCCGGCCCCGGGAACCCAGGCAATCGAGCCATCCTCACCGCAATTCGATTCGCTGGAAGACCTCAGAACCCATATGGGGGACTGTCGGCGGTGCGACCTTCACAACGGCAGGAAACAAATGGTTTTCGGAGAAGGGAATCCAGAGGCAAGACTCATTTTTGTGGGAGAAGGGCCGGGGGTTGATGAAGACCGTGAAGGTCGGCCTTTTGTGGGAAAATCAGGGCAACTGCTCACCCGGATTATTGAAAACGGCATGGGACTTACCCGGGACATGGTTTACATCTGCAACGTGGTCAAATGCCACCCCCCGGGCAACCGCGATCCGAATCCCGATGAAATCAAGGTGTGTCTTCCTTTCCTCAAAGCACAACTCAGTATCATTAAGCCTGACGTCATCTGCGCCCTGGGCCGGGTCGCCTGCCAGGCCCTGATGGAGGGTGATTTCAAGATCACCCGCGACCGGGGGAAATGGCGCACTTACCATGGAATCCCCCTGATGCCCACATTTCATCCGGCTTATCTCCTGAGAAATGCGGCGGCCAAACGGCCGGTGTGGGACGATGTCAAAAGCATTATGAACAAACTGGGGCTGGAGGTAACACAAAATGGCTGATACCTCTTCAAAAAAACCCGCACTTCTTTGTCTCTATGCATGGCTCTTTTTTCTCATCTTACCCGTTTCCATTGCCTATGGTGAGACATCCGACACCTATTCTAAAAAATCCAACCCGGGGGGCGATGCTGGCCATTATCCAGATGGATACCCCAGGGGGTTTGGCTTCATCCATGCGCACCATTGTGAAAGCCATATTGAATTCTCCCATTCCCGTGGTGGTTTACGTGGGACCTCGCGGCGCGGGGGCGGCATCCGCCGGCGTCATGGTGACAGTGGCAGGGCATGTGGCCGCCATGGCCCGGGGAACCAACATCGGCGCGGCCCATCCGGTCAGTGCCGGCGGCAAGGATATCGGGGGAACCATGAATGAAAAGGTGGTCAACGACATGGCCTCCTATGCCCGGGGGATTGCCGAACAAAAAGGAAAAAACGGCCAGTGGGTGGAAAAATCGATTCGAGAAAGCGTCTCCATCACCGCCGAGGAAGCCCGCGAAAAAAAAGTGGTGGATCTGGTGGTGGACGACCTGGACGATCTTCTCAAATCCCTTGACGGACGGGTTATCGAGCTCCCTTCCGGAAAAACCACCCTCAAGACCGCAGGGCTCAAGAAAATTCATTACAAACCGGATCTGCGGGATAAGATCCTCAAAATCATCAGCGACCCCAATATCGCCTACATTCTCATGATGATCGGTCTGGCGGGTCTGTACTTCGAGCTGGCCAACCCGGGCGCCATTTTCCCGGGCGTCATCGGTGCCATCAGTTTAATCCTGGCCTTTTTCTCTTTTCAGACCCTCCCTGTGAACTACGCAGGCGTTGTCCTCATCTTTCTGGCCATCATCTTTTTCATTGCGGAAGTGAAAGTGGCAAGCTATGGTGTTTTGTCTATCGGAGGCCTGATCGCCCTGACCCTGGGTTCCCTGATGCTCTTTGAAAACATGCGGGTCTCACTCATGCTCATGATGCCCACCATTGTTCTGGTGGGGGGCTTTTTCGTTATCGTGGCGGGGGTGGCATTTCGGGCGCTTCGCCAAAAACCGACGGGCGGGGCGAACGGCATCCTGGGAGAAATCGGCGTGATCAAGGAATTGATTGAACCTGAAGGTCTGGTGTTTGTACATGGCGAAACCTGGCGGGCTTTTTCCGAAGAGCGGATTGAACCCGGTGAAACGGTTGAAGTCGTCGGCATCAACGGCCTGCTCCTGAAGGTGCAAAAAGAGGCTAAGGTAAACGAAAAGGGTCTCACGCAAAGGCGCAAAGGCGCAAAACCATAGGGCTGTTTTTTCTTTTTCTTAGCGGCTTAGCGGCTTTGCGGCTTTGCGTGAGACAATATAATTTTCCGGTTTATCCGGGTTAGGGGTGAAGACATGTTCTATATTCTTGCAGCGGTACTGATCGGTCTCTTTCTGACAAGCGCCATCCGGGTTCTGAAAGAATACGAACGCGGTGTGATCTTTCGGCTCGGCCGTTTGATCAAAACCAAGGGTCCCGGCCTGATTATCCTGATTCCCGTCATCGACAAGATGGTCAAGGTGAGTCTCCGGCTCGTGGCCATGGACGTGCCGAGTCAGGACGTCATTACCCGGGACAATGTCTCCGTCAAGGTGAACGCTGTGGTCTATTTCCGGGTCATGGATCCCAACAACGCCACAGTTGAGGTGGAAGATTACCTCTTTGCCACATCACAGCTGGCTCAAACCACGCTTCGAAGCGTCTGCGGCCAGGTGGAATTGGATGAACTTCTGGCCGAGCGGGATAAAATCAACACCCAGCTTCAGAACATTCTGGATAAACATACGGATCCCTGGGGCATCAAGGTGGCCACCGTGGAAGTCAAGCACATTGATCTTCCCCAGGAAATGCAACGGGCCATGGCCAAGCAGGCGGAAGCGGAGCGGGAACGACGGGCCAAGATTATCAACGCGGAAGGGGAATACCAGGCCGCCAACCGGCTGTCGGATGCTGCGGGGATTATTCAGAAATACCCCGAAGCCCTTCAGTTAAGGTATCTGCAGACCTTGAAAGAAATTTCGTCTGAAAGCAATACCACCACATTTTTTCCCATCCCCATCGATCTTTTGACGCCATTTCTCAAGAAAGAATAGGAAAAAGAACACCCTGTGTTGCATTTTTCAGGCAGGATGTGCTAAAAGGGTTCGTCACTAGGCTACAAACAGCTTATCAGACTAAAAAAATCAGGAGAGAATGGAAAAATGACAGAAGAAACTAAAGAAGAAGCCAAAGAAGAAACCAAACCCACGGTGCCGGAATTCAAGAAACCCCTGGCCAAGATGACGGCAGTGGAATTAAAAGAGGTCGCCAAAGAAATTCCCGGCGCCGTCGGAGTGACCGCCATGTTGAAGCCGGATTTGCTTTCCCTCATCGGAGAATATTACGGCCTTGAAGACGAGGTTGTTGAAACAAAGAAAAAAGGCAAGAAAGTCAAGGACAAAGCAACCGTCAAAGAACTGAAAGCCAAAATCATCGAACTGGGGAGCAAAAAGGAAGAAGTCCGTAAAACAGGTGACCCCAAGCAGATCAACATCCTTCGAAGGCGACTCAATCGCCTGAAAAAGCAGACCCGAAAGGCCGTTGCGGCCTGATATTCACCGGTCTATAGAGCCAGGCAACAGGGTCCTCTTGGGGGCCCTCGCCTGCTTTTTTTTGAGGCCCGCTGTTTTTGAGGCCCGCTGTTTTTGAGGGAAGCCCTTTGCCTAAAACCGTGGCAATTGTGCCCGCTGCCGGTGCCGGGGTTCGGATGGGCGGCGATCGCGCCAAACAATACCTCCAGCTGAAAGACCGGCCCATCCTGGCGGTCACCCTGGAAGCCCTTCAGAAGTGCACCATGCTCGATGCCATTGTGCTGGTCGTACCATCAAAAGATGTGCGATACTGCCAAAAAGAGATCGTTGAAAAATTCGGTATTTTCAAGGTCAATAAAGTGGTTCCGGGGGGCAAACGGAGACAGGACTCGGTCCGAATGGGCCTTGAAGCCTTAAGCGACCCTTATGATCTGGTGTTGATTCACGACGGGGTTCGCCCAATGGTCGAACCGGACCTGGTAAAAACGGTCATTCAGACCGCTTTGCGGCACCGCGCCGCTATCGCCGCGCTTCCCGCCAAGGAAACCGTCAAAGCGGTAAACGAAAATCACCAGGTGACCGCCACCTACGACAGGACGAAGGTCTGGATGGTTCAAACACCCCAGGCCTTTTACTATGAAGACATCCTGAAAGCCCACCGGGAAGCCCTGGCAAAAGGGCTTGACGAGGCCACTGACGACGCCTTTCTGGTTGAAAAAATGGGTGTACCGGTCAGTGTGGTGCCAGGATCGGAAAGGAACATCAAAGTCACCACGCCCCATGACCTGGCGCTGGCACAATTTCTATTGCGATTAGAGCATTCCGACTGAAAAACCATGGACATCAAAATCGGTACACGGGGCAGCAAACTGGCCCTCAGACAGAGCGAGTGGATCAAGAAACAACTGGAAATGCGCCACGCCGGTATCCACGTCAATCTGATAAAAATAAAAACAACCGGGGACAAAATCCTTGATACGCCACTGAGCAAAATCGGTGGTAAAGGTCTTTTTGTCAAGGAAATCGAAGAGGCTCTCCTTGAGAACCGGGTTGATGTGGCGGTTCACAGCATGAAAGACGTCCCCGCGCATTTGCCGGAGGACCTGATGCTTTCCACTTTCCCCCCGAGGGAAGATCCTTCGGACGCCCTCATTGCCGAAAGGCAATGCACTCTGGATCAATTGCCGAAAGGCGCCAAAGTGGGCACCAGCAGCCTGAGGCGAGGAGCACAACTGCTTCATTTCCGCCCGGACCTGACACTGGTTCCCTTGAGGGGAAACGTGGATACGCGGCTTAACAAACTGAAATCAGGAAACCTCCAGGCCATTATACTGGCAACCGCCGGTCTCAACCGTCTGGGGCTATCCAACGTAATCACCCAGACCATCCCCTTTCACCAGTTGCTGCCGGCCGTGGGTCAGGGGGCGCTGGGGCTTGAAGTGAGACGTGGGGATCAAGAAACCATTGACCTGCTCGATTTCTTGAACCATGGGGATACCCAAACCGCAGTGGCCGCTGAAAGGGCTTTTCTGAAAACCCTCGAAGGGGGTTGTCAGGTGCCCATCGCCGGGTTTGCCCGCGTCAGTGGGGACACCCTTTCCTTTGAGGGCCTGGTGGCGGAACTGGATGGGTCAAAAATTTATAAGGAAAGCGAGACCGGCAATCGGGATCAGGCGGAAGAAATGGGCATTCGTGTCGCACAAAAACTTCTGGCATCGGGTGGGGGTGATGTTCTGAAACGGCTTTATGATGGGGAATCCTAATGAATGGCCATGATGTAAAACGAGGCAAAGTATATTTGATCGGGGCCGGACCCGGGGATCCGGGGTTGATGACCCTCAAGGGGAAAGATATCCTCTCTCAGGCGGATGTGATCATTTACGACTATCTGGCCAACAAGATCTTCCTTGAATACGCAAAACCCCAGGCTGAATTGATCTATGTGGGGAAAAAGGGCGGCGACCACACCATGGGTCAAGCCGAAATCAACCGGTTGATCGTTGAAAAATCTCAAGCCGGAAAAAGCGTTGCCCGGCTCAAAGGCGGCGACCCTTTTATATTCGGCCGGGGGGGCGAAGAAGCCCAGGAGCTGGTGGCGGACGGGGTGCCCTTCGAGGTGGTGCCAGGCATTACATCGGCCATATCCGTCCCGGCATACGCCGGCATTCCCCTGACACATCGGGATCACACCGCCACAGTGGCCTTCGTCACCGGCCATGAAGATCCCCTGAAGGAAGAATCCAGCATCCAGTGGGACAAGCTGGCCACGGGGGTGGGAACCATTGTCTTTCTCATGGGCGTGGGGAACTTGAAAAAAATCGCCAAAAACCTGACGCGTCACGGTCGCGCTCCGGATACCCCCGTGGCGGTCATTCGCAGGGGCACGGTGGCCGATCAGAGGACCATTTCGGGCAACCTTGAAAACATTGCAGAACGAGTGGAAACAGCGGGGCTGCGCCCACCGGCCATTATTGTCGTGGGAGATGTGGTTCGGTTGCGGGATGAATTGAACTGGTTTGAAACCCAACCGCTCTTCGGCAAACGAATTGTGGTCACCAGAGCCCGGGAACAGGCCAGTGGTTTCCTCAAAAAGCTCTCTGCTCTCGGCGCGGAATGCATTCAGTTTCCCACCATTGAAATCGTACCCCCCGACAGCTGGGAGCCCCTGGACACGGCCATCTTAAATCTGGCATCCTACCAGTGGTTGTTATTCACCTCGGTCAACGGGGTAAAGTACTTCCTTCAACGGCTTCATTTTCTAAAAAAAGACGTTCGGGATCTCAAAGGGATAAGGATCGGCGCCATCGGGCCCAAAACCGCCGAGCAGTGGCATCAATGGGGAATCATCCCGGACCTGGTCCCTGATGAATACCGGGCTGAAGCGGTGGTGGCATCCTTCAAGAAATGGGATACTGAAGGCGTTCGTATTCTGATCCCCAGGGCTGCAAAAGCCCGGGAGGTTCTGCCTGAACAACTGCGAAAGATGGGCGCCCGGGTAGAGGTGGTGGACGCTTACAAGACCATCAGTCCCCAAAAAAACACCGCCGAAATCCAGGAAATGCTGGAAAAGGGAAGCATAGACATGGTCACCTTCACCAGTTCCTCCACGGTCACCAATTTCGTCGAGATGTTTAATTCCCGGGAGGACTTAGCCCATAAATGGATGAAACAGGTCTCTGTGGCCTGCATTGGCCCCATTACGGCGGACACCGCCGGAGAACAGGGGTTTTCCGTGGACCTGATGCCTGCGGATTATACCATTGAAGCCCTGACCTCAGCCATCACGGATTTTTTTAAGAACACTGATGGGTGATGCGTTCAGCGCCGGTGTAGATTTTCATCACCGGTTCCTCGATGATGCGTACCGCCATGTCCGTGTGAAGTTTCATACCGGTATCGCGGACAAAGCCGATGAGTGTCATGCCGCAGGCCAGCGCCGTCTCCCGTCCCCTGTCGGTCACGGCCGTCTTGGTGGCGACCACGGGAAACCCGGCCCGGCATAATTTAGAGACCATCTCAGAGGCCATGCGGCCGGCAGAAACCAGAAAGTGGCGGCTGCAACGGATGTTTTGAAGCAGTGCATACCCGATAGCTTTGTCCAGACAGTTGTGTCGTCCGATATCTTCAATGATGCACACGGGTTCGGCTGTCGGCGTGAAGATGCCGGCGGCGTGCGCCCCTTCGGTCTCTTTGTACATGGCGCCCATATCAAACAGGCGGTTCATGGCCTGGAATACCACATCCTTTTGAAGTGTGACATCGGAGTGTATTTGCGGCAGACGATCGTCGGTGAAAGCCGTACGTCCGCCTCCGGAGACAATGCGATAGCGGGTACTCGCAGGAAACGGGACTGTTTTGTCCGCCAGGGTGACCTCAGCGGATGAACCCTCAACGATAATGGATGCAATATCTTCCGGCGCTTTGATAAACCCCTGCCCGAAGAGGTAGCCAGTCACGAATTCTTCTTCCATCCCCGGCAGCAGTGATGCGGTGGCCAGTGGCCTGCCGTTTAAGACAATGCGTAACTCAGTCTCAACGATAACAGCCGGTTTCGCGGCCATGAACCGACCGTCTCGAAGCTGCAAAGCGGGCATTTTAACCGATGTAGTCTGAGGCGTCATCGGATCCGCTCCGGATGAGAATAGACCGTCATTTTTGTGCCTCTCACCAGCCCCGCGATGGTGATGCCGCTTTGCTCCGCCAGCGCCACCGCCAGCGATGTGGGCACACCCTTGGTGGCCATGATGGGGATACCGGCGTTGCAGCATTTATGGATCATTTCGGTGGGTTGACGACCCGTTGAGGCGGCCAGAACCCTGGTTAAATCAATCCCTTCAAGCAGGGCCGCACCGATGGCTTTGTCCAGGGCATGGTGCCGCCCCAGATCCTCGGTGATGGCAATGGGTTTTTCTCCCTCCAAGAACAGCCCGGCGGAATGCACCGCTTCCGTCTCGGCGAAGACTTTGCTTTTAAGGATGGCTTTGACGCAGGTAAATACTTGATCCCGGTCCACGACCAAGCTGGACGCCACCGGCGCTCCGAGGGTTTTCTTCTTTCGGGTAAGGATTATTTCGACCGTCGTTCCGGTGACTTCAAGGGATGTGATATCCGAGACGCCCGAGATAATGCCTTGCGCGTACAAATGCCCCAGGGCGAATTCCCGTTCCATACCGGCCATAATCATGGCCGTGGCGTAAACACCGCCGTCAATACGCAACGTCAACGCCGTCTCGCGGATGATGCGCTCGCTGACGCGCTCGCAGTCGCCGTTTATGCGGATCAGTTCAACTGGCTGCAGTACGTTATCGACCATTTTTTCGACTTGCCATTAAAGCAGGTGACAAAGAAGACACGGTTTTTGTCAATCCCCATAGTCCTTGGCCAAATGCTGCAATGCAAAGGCATCCCAGCGCATGGAACAGCGCCAAAATGGCTTTACGAATTCGAAGGCTTCCACTCATTTTTTCTTTCTGATTACTCTTTCTTCTTCAGGTATAGGATCTGG
>JAFCZI010000223.1 GCA_019314425.1 Deltaproteobacteria bacterium
TTTCATAACGTATCAGAATCAAGTTGATGGTGACCAGTTAAAAAACAAAGGATCAGATCATGGGGCTTATATTCGACCAAAACGCGCTCGGCTTCTATGATACATGGCGGCAAACCCACCAAAACCGGGTCATCGACAAGTCCATTGAACCCCTTGTGGTGTCACTTTTGGATCCGCAGCCGGGGGAGAAGGTTCTGGATATCGGTTGCGGCGCGGGAAATCACTTGATCATGTTCAGTAAAATGGGGCTGGACATCAGCGGTGTTGATGCCTCTCCCCAGATGTTGGAAAAAGCCAAAGTCCGCCTGGGGCATAAATCCGACTTTAAAATCGGCATGGCCGATGACCTGCCGTTCGATGACAATGAATTCGACCTGGCTGTTTTGATCAACACACTGGAATTTCTGGACAATCCGCTGTCCGCGTTGCGGGAGGCCGGGCGCGTGGCCAAAAAGAAAATTTTTATCGGCGTATTGAACAGCTTTTCCTGGAACGGATTTTTAAAAACAATCCAGGGCTATTTTGGGGATCCCCTTTTTGGGCAGGCGAAACTCTATAACCTCTGGCAACTCAAATCCCTGCTTCAACTGGCCTATGGGCCGGTTCCTATTTCCTGGCAATGCATCCGAGTATTGCCCACATGCCTTGAAGATTTTCATCCCTTGAATGGCGATATTACGGGCTGGAAATCCCCTTTTGGGTTTTTCCTGGGCCTCTCAGCCACCCTTGTGTACCATTTTCAAACCGACAACATTCCCCTGAAAGTCAGGCTTAAAACGGCGAGACAACCCCTCATGGAGATAAAAGCTCTTGAGAAAACCGATCCATGGGACATCGGGAGTAAACAATGAAAGAGGTCTGTCTGTATAAATCATTGGATGGAAAAAGGGTTCAGTGCCGTCTATGCCATCATATTTGTATAATTGAAGACGGTGAAAGAGGTCTTTGCGGTGTACGGGAGAACCGATCAGGAACCCTCTTCAGCCTGGTTTATGGAAAAATTATTGCCGGGCACTGCGATCCCATCGAAAAAAAGCCCCTGTTTCACTTTCTTCCGGGAAGCCGGTCTTACTCCATTGCCACGGTGGGATGCAATTTCCGATGTCTTTTCTGCCAAAACGCCGATATCAGCCAGATGCCCCTGGACCAGACCCGCATCGAGGGGCAGGATGTCACGCCGGAGGACATCGTACAAGCCGCCATTGACCAGGGGGCGACATCCATCGCCTACACCTACACCGAACCGACCATCTATTTTGAGACCGCGCTTGAGACCGCCCGGATTGCATCAGACCGGGGCCTGTTAAACATCTTTGTGTCCAACGGTTATATGACGCCGGAAGCGCTCCAGAAAATGGGTAAAAACCTGCATGCCGCCAATGTGGATCTTAAAGCGTTCAACGGGAAATTTTATCGAGAGCAGTGTGGCGCGAAGCTGAAACCCGTTCTGAAAACCCTGGAAATCCTGAAAGACATGGGGGTCTGGCTGGAAGTAACAACCCTACTGATCCCGGGGCTGAATGATAATCCGGAAGAGCTGAAAGATCTTGCACAATTCCTGGTGGATCTGGACCCGGGCATCCCGTGGCACATCAGCCGTTTTCACCCCACCTACCGCCTGATGCACATCCCTTCGACCCCCGTCGCGACCCTTCAACGGGCCAGGGATCTGGGCTATGACGCCGGTCTGCAATATGTTTATACGGGGAACATCCCTGGGGACGAAGGGGAAAACACCTTCTGTCATTCCTGCGGGGTACTGCTCATCAACCGAACAGGATTTTTTGTAAGCGAGAACAAAATCCGGAACAATCGATGCGCCGTTTGCGGAAAAGAGATCCCTGGGCGTTGGAATGTTTGATTTTTACGGCATCGGGTGCTAAACAGATACTGAGTGTCGAGAGGGGCTTTACGGGTTCTTTTTTTCACCGGGATCCCCGCTGAATCGTTCTGATGGCCTTCTTCTGTTCAGCGGGGCTCCAAAAAACGCAATACCACCGGGGTTGACATCAAAACGTGTTTTATGACGCCCCGGAACCGGAGAAACACCATGAAAAAAGAAAATGAACTGGCGATCAAGGTAACCAAGGAAATAGTGGTCAAATTTATTGAGGCCGGACGATTGAGTGTGAGCTCGTTTCAGGAAGCGTGGCACGATATCCATCAAACCATCAGCCATTCGATGAAAGAGACGAAAACAGAGGACTGAGGGAACTTCTTATTTTTTTGTAGCAGAAAACCAGGTGATAAGGGACTAGTATTTTACTTCCATCAGGAATAACCCCTGGGCCGGCGCTTTCTTCCCAGCCAATTGACGGTCTCCTGATTCCAGGATGTTTGCAAACCGTTTGGCGTCCATTCGACCGGCTCCCGCTTCCACCAATGTTCCCACGATGTTTCGAACCATGTGCCGCAAAAAGCCATTCCCCTCTACGATAATCCTCAAAACCCCGTCTTCATCGGTCTCGATACAGTTTCGCAGGATGGTTCTGACGGGATCGGTATTGGCGCTTCCCGATGATTTGAAGGCGGAAAAGTCATGGGTTCCTTGGATAATGGACAGACACTCGGACATGACTTCTACATCAAGCGGAAACCTGATATGCCACAGAACATTGCGACGGAAAATATCCGGATTTTGTCTGTTCAGAATGCGGTATTCATAGATTTTGCTTTTGGCCCAGTACCGGGAATGAAATTCAAAAGGAACATCGGCGGCTTCCTTGACAAAGATATCCGGGGGAAGAAGAGCATTGATCCCTCGCTTTAGCGCATCAATGGGGATTTTAGAAGGGGTTTTAAAATTGCAAACCTGGTTTAACGCGTGGACGCCTGCATCGGTTCTGCCGGAAGCCAGAAGCTTGACAGGCGATTGCGTCATTAGCTGAAGGCGGTTCTCGATGATCGCCTGAAGGGTCAACCCGTTTTTCTGCCGCTGCCACCCGTGGTATCGGGTGCCGTCGTATGCGAACACAAGCCTGATATTTCTCAACGTCATTTGTTCTCAAAAAAAAAGGAATCTGAAACAGATTCCTTTTTTGATAGCTTGAATATGGGTTTGAAGTTAACGCTTTGAATACTGGAAACGCGCTCTCGCACCCGGCTGTCCGTATTTTTTCCGCTCTTTCATTCTGGAATCTCTGGTCAGGAATCCGGCTTTTTTGAGCGGGTCCCTCAGTGAAGGATCCGTATCCACAAGCACCCGACTGATACCGTGCCGAATGGCGCCAGCCTGGCCCGCGATTCCACCGCCCCTGACATTAATGTAAAAATCAAATTTATCCCCCAGGTGGGTCAATTCAAGGGGTTCCATAACAGCGTTTTGATCCGCCTCCCTATTCAGGTATTGCGTCAAAGACCGCTTGTTTATGCTTATTTCACCGGTGCCGGGTTTCATCCAGATCCGCGCAACAGCCGATTTTCTCTTCCCAGTGGCGTGAAACAGTCCTTCTGCCATTTATATCTCCAAAGCCTCCAATTGTTGTGCCTCATGAGGATTTTCAGGGCCAACGTATATCTTCAACTTTTTCAGTTGACGTCTTCCCAGGCTGTTTTTAGGGAGCATGCCTTTAACCGCAAACCGCAAAACATCCTCCGGCTTCTTCTCCAGCAGTTTCCGCGCGGATATCTCTTTTAAACCGCCAATATAACCACTGTGTCGATAATAAACCTTCTTGTCCCACTTCTTTCCGGAAAGAGCAACCTTTTCGGCGTTGACGACAACAATAAAGTCTCCGGTGTCTGCATGGGGCGTAAAGATGGGTTTATGTTTCCCACGCAGTCTCATGGCGATCTGCGTGGCAAGCCTTCCCAGAATTTTGTCTTCGGCGTCTACCAGGTACCACTTCCTATCAACTTCTTGTTCCTTGGCAACAAATGTTTTCATCTCTTTTATCCTGTTCAACAAAATATGAAAAGATCCTTTTAGGTCAACTGGGCATATATGTCAAGATATTTTTCGAAATAAATTTGTTGACATGGTTTGGATTTCCTGCTAAACCAGGTTTTTCATTTGGCGCCCGTAGCTCAGCTGGATAGAGCGCCGGGCTTCGAACCCGTAGGCCGCAGGTTCGAGTCCTGCCGGGCGCACCAGAGAAAAAATCAGATATGGGCCTGTAGCTCAGCTGGCAGAGCAGTTGACTCTTAATCAATTGGTCGAAGGTTCGAATCCTTCCAGGCCCACCAATGAAATCAAGCACTTACGGCAAAACGTCGAAAGTGCTTTTTTTATTTAGGGCCTGTTTTGTACACTCCTTGTACAATATTTTCAATTCTAACACCCTTTCTTGCCATCAACAAAAAAAGCCACCCACTGAAAGAGGATGGCCACCCAATACCGGGAACCGGCTTTTCTCAAGACACATGATGCTCATGGGATCATGGCCCCACCTTCCATGTGTCAATCGGAAATGGGCAATAAAAAACCGCTCTAAAGCGGTTTGGTTAGGATTATATTAAAACTTGGATAACCGCGCCCTATGGGCGGGGGTGGCTTTGGCTCTGCCTGTACTGAGATTATGGTGAGCCACTTTATTTGTTCAATGTTTGCTTGATAATGTCGCTG
>JAFCZI010000028.1 GCA_019314425.1 Deltaproteobacteria bacterium
CAACCCCATAATAATGAGTGTCCAGTGGATGGTCACTAACTAAATCTTTTGCAAGGAGGATGAAATGAAAAAAATGGTATGTTCCGTTTGCGGATATGTGCATGAAGGCGAAACCCCACCTGAGAAATGCCCCCAGTGCGGATCTCCCGCTGCAAAGTTCCATGAGCAGAAGGAAGGAGAACAGGGATGGGCGGATGAGCACGTGATCGGCGTTGCAAGCGGTGTGGATGCCGAGATTATCGAAGGTCTCAAAGCCAATTTCACCGGCGAGTGTACCGAAGTCGGCATGTATCTTGCCATGAGTCGCCAAGCGGATCGGGAAGGATATCCCGAGGTTGCAGAAGCGTATAAGCGGATCGCCTTTGAAGAGGCAGAGCACGCCGCAAAGTTTGCCGAATTGCTTGGCGAGGTGGTTGTCGCTGACACAAAGACCAATCTGACGGCCAGGGTAGCCGCCGAACATGGGGCCTGCCAGGGAAAAAAGGATCTTGCGACAAAGGCAAAACAGCTTAACCTGGATGCCATCCACGACACCGTTCATGAAATGTGTAAAGATGAGGCCAGGCACGGGGCTGCCTTTGCCGGTCTTCTGAAAAGATATTTTGCCTGATACGACCCACCCGAAACCAAAAAGAGAAGCGGGTAATGCGGCGGCGGGGCTGTTCCAGTCCGCCGCCTTCCACTTCAAGACCGGCTACGGGAAGTGAGAAACTTTTTACGAAACCATCAAACTTTGGCCACAGCTCTCCGACACTCCTGAAATCCGGGATACCGAATTCCATGGAAACACCCGCACCGGTCAGGGCAGGGCCAATTTGGATACCAGAATAATCTCAGCCGCTTCTTCAAAAGACTCGGCCATGATGAAAGACTTCGCTGGTATTTTGAACGAACACCCCTGTGGGTTTCAGATGGGCTCAATGATTATTTTTCCCTCCCGGTTATCATAACGGGTCAGATTTCCCCGGATGATTTTCTGTTCCCCAAAGATGTTGATCATCCTGATGTTTTCACCATCCATCTCGACAAGGTCGACACTTTCCAGTATCTTTTCCTCGATGTTGTCCTTCAACAGGTAGGCATGGGCTTCACACATGATTTTTCTCCCAATTTCCTGGATTTTTTCAAAGGCTTCCGGATGTTATCGTTAAAGTACTAAAGATTTTTCAGTGCATCGCGCAGGCAGTCGGTGGACTTTACGCTTAATGCAATCATTTCCCTGATCGCCTTGGCGCTCTCGCCTTTACCCGCATCCTCGAGTTGTTCTGCAAAAAGATCGTATTCTTCGTGGTGGTGGTCGTTATGGGTGATCCAGTGATCCAGCCTGATTTTCGCTTTTTCTACGAATTCCATATGATTCTCCCTATAATCGCTTAAAGTTATTCGATAAGCCGCTTTAGTTGCCGGAAGCTGAAATGACTTCAACACTGAAAGACTAAACAATGTCGTGGGTGATGTCAACCCGTCTTCAAAATTTCGTCGGCAGTTTCCAGCTTTGTTTTTTTGAAAGCACTGAGGATAGAACAAAAATATTGGCTGTAAAAGTTCCATATCCAAAGCGTAGTGGTTTTTCAGGATCGTAGGCATACAGGTAGTATGTTGAGATTCTGAAAGATCACTGCAACGCAGTAGAGGGGACTTTTTACGGCGCCATCATTTTTGACCCGCTCTTTTTAACCTTCCTCAATTTATCAATTCTCTTAAAAAAAGCAACCGGAAGGCCTCCTTTTAGAAAAGGGAAGGGGAAATGTTTTTTTTCGCGCTTGCCGCAAACATCATTTACTGTTATGTAGTGCCTGAAATAAATTTTTGTCAATGCAACATCATGGAAATGGGTTGCCACGAGGCCAAAATGTCCTTTGATATTTCGCAGTGGATTGTTAAAATTCCGGTACTGCTCTTCGCCCTTACCATTCACGAGTACGCCCATGGCCGGGTTGCTTTCCAACTGGGGGACCCCACAGCAAAGCAGATGGGCAGATTGTCGTTCAATCCCCTTATTCATATCGACCCTTTGGGGGCAATCTGCCTCTTTTTGTTCAATTTCGGTTGGGCCAAACCGGTGCCCGTGGATATCCGGTATTTCAAGAATACCCGAAGAGATGTGATCCTCATGGCCCTTGCAGGCCCCATGGCCAATATGTGTGCGGCGCTTGTTGCCGGGGTGCTCATCCGTTTCTTCTTTTTTCCCGTGGAGGTTTATCTGCAGGCGTTGTTGTGGTTCATCCTCATGAATCTCGGACTGGGCCTTTTTAATCTCCTGCCCCTTCCGCCTCTCGATGGGTCACATGTGCTTGAAAACCTCCTGCCCGTCGAGGCGGCAAGAAAATTCCGGCAGTGGGGGCGCTACGGGCCGCTGGTCCTCATCGGTATCATTATGCTGGATAACTTTGCCCACACCGGGATTATCGACCGGATTCTGGTGGGCCCCATGTTCAGTCTTGCGCACCTTTTTGCCGGGGATAACCTTTTCGCTTTACTGCCGCTTCTGCGGCAATAAGGAAACTTCCAGAAAATGATCTACGCATCCTGCTTGCCCTTTTTCCCGTCTTCTACGTTGTGATAACAGGCACATGGGGAACGATGCGTCGTGCCCCTACCACCTGCCATCACGCCTTGAAGACGAACAAAAGTTCTGCACGATATGCGTATATTATTTTCTTCCAGTTCCCTAGCCTCATTCTATCTTTCTCTGAATATCAGTTTTATGGAGGTTCGGGAAAGTCCCAGGTGAACCCTCAGCTGATTGTTTAAAAAGCGTTCGTAAGAGAAATGAAGCATATCCGGCCTGTTGACAAACACTATGAATGTGGGCGGCTTTGTGCGGGTCTGGGTGGCATAGTAAAACTTGAGCCTTCCACTACCGATTCTGGAGGGCGGATGTTTTTCGATGATTTCCTGGATGGCCCGGTTCACAAGGGCTGTGCTGATCCGCATCGAGAACTGATCATAAACCGAATCAATCCCGGCAAAAAGTTTCATGACGTGCTCACCGGTGAGGGCGGATAGGTTGATTCTGGGGGCGAAAGCGATGAATTTCAGTCGCCTTTGAATGCCCCTTTCCAATTGATCCTTTTTTTCCGTATTCTCTTTGACCAAATCCCATTTATTGACTGCCAGAACAAGCCCCCGCCCTTTTTCAAATGCGTAGCCGCAAATACGCGCATCCTGGTCTGAAACCCCTTCTGCGCCATCCAGCAAAAGCACCGCCACGTGGCATCGGTCCAGGCTTTTGATGGCCTTGATCATGGAAAATTTATCGATTTTTTCCCTAACCCGGCTTTTTCGACGGATGCCAGCGGTATCGATGAGGAGATATTTTCTGCCGCCATAAAAGAAGGTTGTATCCACCGTATCGCGGGTAGTTCCGGGCAATTCGCTGACCACGAGTCGATCGGTTTTGAGAATTCGGTTGATGAGAGATGACTTTCCCACGTTGGGTTTCCCCAGAACCGCCACGCGAATTTCGTCAGCGTTCTCTGAAGTATCCCGGGACGGGGAAAGACCCTTGGCCAGATCATGAAGAAGCGCCTTGACGCCGTAACCATGAGCCGCTGAAAGTGCGTAAACCGTTTCGTAGCCCAATTGATAAAAATCGTTGACCAGGTGCTCTTTTTCAGGGCCGTCGATTTTGTTGGCGGCCAGAAAAACCTTCTTTTGTGTTCGCCGCAGTATGCGGGCCATTTCCTCATCGCCCGGCAATACCCCCTCACGGCCGTCCACCATGAAAATGACCCGATCCGCTTCAGAAATGGCCGTATCCACCTGTGCCCGCACCCTTTTTTGAAGGGGATCCTGGCCGAGATTCTCAAAACCCCCCGTATCCACCAGGGTCATTTGAAGGCCTTCATGGGTAATGATCCCATGGATTCGATCCCGGGTAATGCCCGGACGATTGTCTACCAGGGCTCTTTTCGATCGTGTCAGGCGGTTGAAAAGAGTCGATTTTCCCACGTTGGGTCGCCCAACGATAGCGAGGATAGGGGGCATTTTACATCCATCCTCCGCCTGGACCGTAATCGATGGGTGGTAGTGGAATATCATCCAATTCCAGGGTTTCCAGATCGATCTGTTTGATGACAATCTGTTCTGTCGGCGACGCATAAATATAGCCGAAAAAGACATTGTCCCGGCTCAGGATTTTATAGAGAACCGGTGGGAAATTCACATAGGAGTTCAGCCACTCGATGATTTCATCGACAACAGACCGGTCGGTTACGGGCATCCAATTTCTGCCGATCAGACGTTTTCCGTCAGATCTCGGTCCGAACATGATGGCAGAGGGCGAATTGGTGGAGAGTCCGGCATAAAGGATGTCGTAATTCTCCCAGTTTTCCTTAAGATCCTGGATGGTTGCATTGTGATCACCGGATACCATCCTGATTTTTCCGTAGTTTCCCAGGCATCCCGAGACAAGCCCGGTGATGATGAAAATGAAGGCCGGAAGCAGCAGTCGTTTCAGCGGTTTCATTTTAGTGTCTCCTTCAAAGGGTTTCCCTTTTTCTTTCGTTCCCTAAGCCTTTCAAGAACCACATACAGCACCGGCACCAGCACCAGGCTCAGGAATGTAGATGCAATCATACCGCCAAATACGGCAGTACCGAGGGAATGTCGGCTGGCCGCACCGGCACCGGTGGCCACCACCATGGGCACCACTCCGAGGATAAAGGCAAAGGCGGTCATCAGGATAGGTCGCAACCGCTCACGAGACGCCTGAACAGCCGCTTCCACGATGGGTTTCCCCTGTTCCCTCAATTCACGGGCAAACTCCACGATCAAAATGGCATTTTTGCTGGCCAGGCCAATGAGCATCACCAGCCCGATCTGGCAGTAAACGTCGTTGGCCAGGCCGCGAATGTGCTGGGCGAGAAGCGCTCCCAGGATGGCCAGGGGAACCGCTAACATCACCATGAGGGGCATGACCCAGCTCTCGTACTGGGCGGCCAAAAACAGAAACACGAAGACCAGCGCCAGGGAAAAGATGTAAGGGGCCATGCCCCCGGCCGCGATCTCCTGGTAGGCTGTGCCGGTCCACTCGTATCCATATTCGTTGGACAGCTCCCTGGCGGACATGGCTTCCATGGCCGCGATGGCCTGACCCGTACTATAGCCGGGGGCGTTGCCGCCGTAAAGGGAAACCGTGCGAAAGAGGTTGTAGTGCTTGATGCTTTGAACCCCTCGGATCTGTTTGATCTTGACCAGGGCGCTCAGGGGCACCATGCTGCCGTCTCCAGCCCGCACGTAAAGTTTCGCGATGTCTTCCCGTTTGGCCCGGTAGTTATCCTCGGCCTGAATAAAAACCCGGTAGACCCGACCGAATTTGTTGAAGTCATTGACGTACATGCTTCCCAGAAAGGTCTGGAGTGTGGTGAAAATGTCGGAGATGGAAACCTGAAGGCTCTTGGCCTTGGTGCGGTCCAATTCCACATAGAATTGCGGATAATTCACCTCAAAGGTGGTACTCAAAGGGGTGAGCGCCGCCTGTTTTTGCCCCTCGCTGATCATTTTTTTCGCCGTGGCGCGAAGTTCGACCAAGCTTCCGCCCGTAAGGTCCTGGAGTTCATACTCAAACCCGCCGGTGGTGCTGAGCCCCTGGATGGGGGGTGGGGGAAAGGGGATGACGACCGCCTCATTGATTACCTCGGCCTGGGCCATGAAGGCGCCCATGATGCCGTCAAGACTCAGCTCGGGGGTTTTTCTTTTGTCCCATGGATCGAGCATCACAAAAGCGGCCGCCGATGATGGGTCAATGGCCGAGTTGAGGAGATTATAACCGCCGATCATGACAACGGTTTTGATGCCCGGGATCTTTTCGAGGATCTTCTCTACCGAAGTGCATACCTTGCCGGTTCGATCAAGAGATGCCCCTTCGGGGGACTGAAGCATGACCAGGAAATAGCCCTGGTCTTCGGAGGGCACAAAACCTGTGGGAACAATCTTGAACATGGTATAGGTGGCAAAAACAAGGCCCACGAAAATCAGCAGGATCAACACCCATGCCTTGATAAACCATCTGACCCCTTTCAGGTACTGGTTTCGGGACCACTCAAAGCCCTGGTTGAATTTTCGGAAAAACCAGGCCTGTTTTGGGGGAGTGGGTCGAAGCAGGGCCGCACACAAGGCCGGGCTGAGGGTCAGGGCGTTAATGGCGGAGATGCCCACGGAAAAAGCGATGGTGAGGGCGAACTGGCGATAGAGTTGCCCGGTAATGCCGGGCATGAAGGCCACGGGGACAAATACGGCCATCAGCACCAGGGTGGTGGCAATAATGGGGCCGACGACTTCGCGCATGGCCTCCTTGGTGGCCTCCTTGGGCGCCATCCCCTTTTCATTGATACAACGGGAGGCGTTTTCCACCACAATAATGGCGTCGTCTACCACAATGCCGATGGCTAGCACCAGCCCGAACAGGGTGAGGGTGTTGATGGAAAACCCGAATGCCTTGAGTACCGCAAAGGTCCCCACGAGGGATACGGGGATGGCGATGGCGGGGATCATGGTGGCCCGCCAATTCTGGAGAAAGACATAGACCACCATAAATACCAGCAGCATGGCGATCAGAAGCGTTTTAATGACCTCCTTGATGGATTCCTTGACAAAAAGCGTGGTATCGTAACTGACCGCGTATTTGAGACCTTGGGGGAATCGTTTTGAAAGCCGTTCCATGTTGGCGTAAACTTCTTTGGCCACTTGTAGCGCATTGGCGCCCGGTAATTGAAAAACGCCGACAAGGGCGGCTTTGTTGCTGTTTAAGTGCCCAAACCAGCCATAGTTTTCCGCCCCTAATTCCACACGCCCCACATCTTTGACCCGTACCACGGACCCGTCAGGCCGGGTCCGAATGATGATGTCCTCAAACTGCTCAGGCGAGGACAATCGGCCCAGGGTGTTGATGGAATAGGTAAATGTCTGCCCGGGGGGGCTGGGTGTGTCGCCAATCTTGCCGGCGGCGACCTGGACATTCTGCTCCTGAACGGCGCCGATGACGTCCATGGCGGTCATCTCCATGCTGGTCAGTTTATCCGGGTTGAGCCACAGGCGCATGGCGTATTTTTTTTCGCCGAAGATCTGAACGTCTCCCACGCCGGGGAGCCGCTTTAAAGTGTCCACAATATTGATGGCGGCGTAGTTGCTGAGAAACAGGTCGTCAAAGGTGTTGTCCGGCGAATAAAGGGAGATGATTACCACAAAGTCGGGAGATTGCTTTTTCGTGGTAATGCCGTATTTGCGAACATCCTCGGGGACCTGGGGCTGGGCCATGGTCACCCGGTTCTGGACGTCTACGGCGGCGATGTCCAGATCGTATCCCACGTCGAATGTAACCGTGATATTGCTGGTGCCGTCGTTGGAACTGATGGAAGACATGTAGGTCATGCCTTCCACGCCATTGATCTGTTCCTCAATGGGGGTGGTGACGGTTTTTTCCACCACCTCCGCGTTGGCGCCCGTGTAAGTGGCAGCGACCTGGACCGTGGGCGGCGTGATTTCAGGAAACTGCGTGATGGGAAGCAGGAGGATGCAGACGGCTCCGGCGAGAGAGATCACAATGGAAATTACGCCTGCGAAAATGGGCCGGTCAATGAAAAAATCGACAAACATAGGGATTCCTTGTGGAATTGAATATTATTGAGGAAAAGACATCCAAAAAGCGACAATCACAAATCGTCAATCACTTACCCGTCGAATCGGCGCCCGGAGCTTCTACTTTCCCCTGATTTCCAGGCCCGTTTTCCCGGGGCTGGACCACCATGCCGGGCCTGACCATCTGAAGCCCTTCGGTGATAACCCGTTCGCCGGCTTTCAGGCCTTTCCAGACGATTTTCTGGTGGTTGTAGAGGAATCCGGTCTCAATGGACCGTTTTTCCACCTTGTTGTCTTTTCCCACCACATAAACGTACATGCCGGTCTGATCCTCGGAAATGGCTTTTTCAGAAATAAGAGGGGTGTTCGGTACATCGCACAAAAAGAGCCTGGCTTGAACATAAATGCCGGGCAGAAGCGTGCTTCCCGGATTGGGGAAAATCGCCCGCATGTTGATGGTATTCGCCTGGGGATCAGCCGTGTTGTCAATGAAATCCACCTTTCCCGGATAGGGGTGCTTTGTGTTGTCGCTCAAGATGATGTCCACGGGGATGTCCTTTTTCTGCCGGTGCTTCAGGATCAGACGCAGGTCCTTCTCACTCGGGCTGAAGTAGACGTACAGGGGATTTAACTGCACAATGGTGGCCAGTTTGGTATCTTGACCGGCGCCCACCAGGTTGCCCACATTCACGAGGGTCCTCCCGATGCGGCCGTTCAGGGGGGAGTACATGGTGCAGTAGCCTAAATTTAGCCGGTTCTGTTTGATTTTAGCCAGGTCAGCCTTGACCGCAGCGGCCGCCTCCCGGGCTTTGGTCACATAATCATCAAGGGATTCCTGAGTCACAAAATCCTGTTCCGCGAGGGGTTTGTATCTTTTTACCTGGTCTCCGGCAAAGGATAGGGCCGCTTTATCCATGGCCAGTTGGGCCAGGCTCATTTCCAGTTCGGCTTCATAGGGCGCTTTTTCGATGACGAAAATAATATCGCCTTTATTGATATCGGCCCCTTCCACAAACCGCCGTTCTTCAAGGAACCCCTCGACCCGGGCCCGAATGTCCACGGTTTTGATGGATTGTGTGGTGGCAACGTATTTGAGATGAACCGGTACCGTTTTCAGGGCCACTTTTTCAACCGTTACAGCGGGGGGCGGGGGCGCGGGAGGTTGTTTTTTCTCTTTCTTGCATCCCCAGAGGGCAAACGTTGCAAATAGGGTAAACGCTATCAGTAGGGGCACGATGCATCGTGCCCTGGTAGAGGCACGGTGCATCGTGCTTTGGCGGAGTCGGCTCCGGGGATTAACGACCATTGGCGGAAACCTCCCTGTTGGTTTGGGACATGGACATTTTATTTGAGCCATCGTCGGGAAGTTCAGCGCCGATGGCATGCAGCAGATCAGCGTAGGAGATGAAGAGGTTCGTCTGGGCCTGGACCCGCTGGGTCCGGGCTGAAGTGAGGGTGCTCTGAGCATTGAGCAGCTCCACGATGTCTGCTACTCCTGCGCGATAGCGGGCAAGGGAAACCTGAAATGATTCTTTGGAACTGGTGAGCAGGGTTTCGCTGGAGGCCACCTGCTGCGCCGCGGTCTGCATGTTGTAAAAGGCAGTCCATACCTCGGCAATCACCGACTCCTCTTTTTGTTTGAGATCTGCGCGGCTGGCTTTCAGCCTGGCTTCGGCTGCTCTCACATTGTTGCGCAGGGAAAATCCTTCAAAAATGGGGATCTGCAGTGACAGCCCCCCACAATAGCTCACACCGGAACCGCTGATGTCGGTACCGTTCTCGAGATAATCTGAGCCGCTGACGCTGCCGTCGATGCCGGACCATCCCAAATTTCCGGTGGCCACCAGTTTGGGCCAGAGGTCGGACTCAGCTTTTCGCAGTTCCGCCCGGGTTTGTCGAACGGCAGCCTGGGAAGCGGCCAGATCCGGTCTGTCCCGCAGTGCCAGGCTGATGAGGGTCTGAGTATTTTCGGCTATGGCGTTTAAGGGGAGGGTTTCGGGTCCCTCCGCCACGTCAAAATCGGCGTTGGCCGGCCAACCCACTGCGGTGGCCAGTTCTCCACGGGAAATTTTAACGGCGCCTCTGCTGGAAACCAGATCCAATCGTATCTGGTCCACCCTGGCGCGGGCCTGAAGGACATCGGCAATGGTGCTGACACCGGCATTTTTTCTTTGTTCTGTGGACTTGAGGCTGGCCAGGGCTTCCTCAAGATCGCTTTCGGATGCCCGAACCTGCGCCCGGTTGCCAAAATAGGTGTAGTAGGCCTGGGGTACATTGCGAAGGATGTCCTGAATGCTTTGGTTATGGTTCCAATTGGCTGCCATGAGCGCCTGACGGGCACTTTCCGCTGTGGCGGCCCGCCCGCCGAAATCGAGAAGCAGGTAGCTCAGGCTTAACCCCACACTACCGTAATATCCGCTGGATGAACCGCCGCCCATGCCCATACCGCTCGCTTTCCCGCTGATGCTGGGATAATAATCCCCTCGTGATACGGCCCAGTCCGCTGCTGCCGCCCGGGCCTGCGCCCAGGACGATTGGGTTGACGGGTTGATGCGAAGGGCCAAATCCACGAGATCCGAAAGTGTTAGCCTTTTGGCCGGGGGGGTCAGGTTTTCGGCATCAAGGGTTGTGTTTTTCTCAAGAGGAAGGGAATGGGTCGTTTTGGATTTTGTTTCGCTTTTGTAATATTTTCCGGGGGCCGAGGATGCATAACGGTTCGGGTCTAACTCGGGGAGCGGTTTTTGGCATCCGCTGAGCAGAATTCCTGAAACCACTATTGCCATAAGAATTTTGAAGATCCCGAGCAACCGGGATTGGCCCATTGATCTCTGTTTGGAAGCAATTCTGCGATGTACCATTCTGCTCCTGAATGCAACATTCCTGAATTTTGGGGAAGTTTAAAATGCTTATGGTACGCATCACGCTCGGTTGGTATACCTGAATAAATTGAGATGTGCAACCGAAAACAGCAGGGGGCCGGCGAACCGTGCCCCTACTTTTCTCTTGACATGAAACGGTCTGATCCCCTAGAAAAAAACGGAATCTTTCTACTTTTTTAAGGAGGGGGTGTATGCCCGGTTTTGAAATATTTGGGGATGAAGAACGGAAAGAGGTGAATGATGTTCTCGATTCCGGCGTATTGTTTCGATACGGTTTCGATCAGGCCCGAAACGATCACTGGAAGGCCAGAACATTTGAGAAGGAACTGGCCGAAAAAATCGGAGTACGCTATTGCCATCTCTGCTCCAGTGGAACGGCGGCCCTTTCCGTTGCATTGGCGGCCTGCGGTGTGGGGGTGGGGGATGAAGTTATTGTCCCTCCATTCACTTTTGTGGCCACCATCGAAGCGGTGATGTCGGCGGGTGCTGTACCGGTTTTTGCCGACATTGATGAGACCCTGTGTCTGGATCCTGAATCTCTTCAAAAAGCGCTGACCCCGCGTACAAAGGCGGTGTTGGTGGTGCATATGTGCGGTGCCATGGCTGAGATCGATCGGATCAAGGCTTTTTGCGAACAAAAGGGCCTCACTTTAATGGAGGATGCCTGCCAGGCGCTGGGGGGCGCGTTTCATGGGAAATTTTTAGGAACATTCGGTAAAGTGGGCTGCTTTTCTTTTGACCCCGTCAAAACCATCACCTGCGGCGAAGGGGGCTGTATGGTTACCAATGATCCTAAACTCTATGAAATTGCCGATGCTTATGCGGATCACGGCCACGACCATGTGGGCAGTGACCGGGGTGCGGAAGGGCATACCATTGTGGGCACAAACTTTCGCATTAGCGAGTTGAATGCGGCAGTGGGGTTGGCCCAGTTGAGAAAGCTGAATCGGATACTCAAAATCCAGCGGGCCCACAAAAAAGAAATCAAAGCAGCGCTCGGCCGGATTCCGGGTCTGGAATTCAGAAAAATTCCCGATGAAAAGGGCGATTCCGCGACATTCCTCTCCTTTCTATTGCCCGACGGGGCCACAGCCGCAAAGGCATCCGATGCGCTTGCCGCTGCCGGAGTGGACGGTTGCTTCTACTGGTATCACAACAACTGGCACTATATCCGTCAGTGGGACCATATTCTCGGGCTTAAATCGGCGGCGCCCCTTCCCCTGACCCTTTTTGAAACCCGCCCCGACTATAAGAAACTGAACCTGGCCCAATCGGACAGCATTATGCAGAGGACCATTTCCATGCTCATCAAGCTTTCCTGGACCCAGGATGATATTGCCCAACGAATCGATAAAATGACGGCTGTTTTAAGCCAATAGCTAACAGCTAATAGATTGATTTTAGTACCTTATCACCTGATTTTGTGTCACAAAAAACAAGAAGTTCATTGACTGAAAAACCTAAAACCTAAAACTCAAAACTGCGGCTTCGCCGCTTTAGGATGGTGACCATATGTTTCGAAATTTCAAAACCGTTTCCCGCTTTATTTTCGGCCGGGGGTGCTTTGCGCAGCTTTCTGATATCCTGGCAGAACAACGAAAAGATCGAGGATTCATGGTTTTTCTAGTGGACGATGTCTTCATGGAAACGCCGCTTAAAGACAGGATTCCCGTATCGACTGAGGATTTGCTCATATGGGTGAATGTGGATCATGAGCCCACCACCCGTTACGTGGACGATTTGACCCATCAGGTCAAGGGGTTCAAAGACGATCATCTGCCGGACGGCGTGATCGGCATCGGCGGGGGGAGCACCATGGATCTGGCCAAAGCTGTTTCCCTGATGCTGACCAATCCCGGTTCTTCAGCGGATTACCAGGGATGGGACCTTATCAAAAATCCGGCGGTCTTCCATGTGGGAATTCCGACACTTTCGGGGACCGGTGCTGAAGTGTCCCGGACCGCCGTTTTATCGGGCCCCGAAAAAAAGCTGGGGTTAAATTCCGATTATACGGTGTTTGACCAGGTGGTCCTGGACCCGGAGTTGATAGCCGGGGTGCCCGGGAACCAGCATTTTTATACGGGGATGGATTGTTACATCCACTGCGTGGAATCCCTGACCGGGACCTATCTCAACGCCTTCAGCCAGGCCCATGGGGAAAAAGCCATTCAACTCTGTCAGGAAGTGTTCTTGGAAGGCGGACCGGATAGCGACGACAAGCTGATGATGGCTTCCTACATGGGCGGGATGAGTATCGCTTATTCCCAGGTAGGCATCTGCCATGCCCTCTCCTACGGACTGGCCTTTGTGCGCGGAATTCACCACGGCATCGGCAATTGCCTCGCCTTTGACTGCCTTGAAGAATATTATCCGGAGGGTGTCAGGGAGTTTCACCGGATGATGGAAAAGCATCGAATCGTGCTTTCCCGTAAAGGTCTGGAAAACGTGGGTTCAGAAGAAGTGGAAAAAATGATTGACGTGGCACTGATGCTCGATCCCCTGTGGGAAAATGCACTGGGAGCGGATTGGAAGCAGAAAATGCCTCGTGAGAAGGTTAGGGAATTGTACGAGGATATCCTGGGCCAAGGATGAACGCTTTCGCCAGGTTCTTGTTATATTCAGGTGGACCAATGTATTGGATATCTTATAGCATATTTCATATGACTTGATATTTTTCTCTTGACAGCCCTATTGCAAAAGTGTATGTTTTCGATGTAAAATCCGGGAAATTCTACCACTAATTGCATAGGGGTTCTTCCAATGTCATTTCAGGGCAAAG
>JAFCZI010000224.1 GCA_019314425.1 Deltaproteobacteria bacterium
AGCGGAAGGCAGAAGAACACTTCGATTAGTGGCTCACAATATTTCACTATTCGAGAAGGGAAAATAACGTATTGAGAGGGACGCAAAATGTCAACAAAAAACAGAGGCTATTGGGTGAGGTTCATGCGGTCATGAGACGGAAACACTATTCAATTCATACCGAAAGAGCCTATTGTGACTGGATAAAACGTTTTGTGCGTTTTCATGGCATGAAATCCCGTGATGATCTTCAAGGCGGCGAACCCAGAATCGAACAATTTCTAACCCACCTGGCTGTGGTCGGCAATGTTTCTCCTTCAACTCAGAATCAGGCCATGGACGCTACCCGGTTATATGGCAGCGGGTTCAGGTGAACTGCCGAGGTCCTAATTTTTCCCTTCGACGATGACGTTCACCCCGGGCGGCGCGGTAAATTGAAAGAACCCTTTTTTAAAGGTTTTTCCCAAGGTGAAATTGCCCAGGTTGAACCGGGTGACGCTGCCCAATGCGTTGAAAATGCGAACAGAGCGGATTTCATATTCGGGGCTTACGGTGAGAATGATGCGATCAATTTCCTGCCAGGGTGGGTCGGGAACCAGCGTTAATTGATAATCCTTATTTCCGTCAGGTTCCAGCAACTGGACCTGAAAACTGTCTTTAACCGCTGCCAAACCGCAGAAGATATCACTGAGCAATCTGAGCTCCCTGCCGAAATCTTCCGCCCGATACCGGTGGGCCGCCTTTTTGGCGGGGATGTACCACCAGAGGATATTGTCATTGGCGATGATGATTTCGGGCGTCGGTTTTTCCTGATCCAGTCTCAGAAAATGAGGGGATTTGAAATGGATGATGCCGGAGGCCAGGTCCCCTTCGGTCTGGGCGCCCAGCATGCTCATGGACCGGGTCATGACGTCGCGGGTGTAGGGCACGGAAAGTCCTGAAGTATGCCCATAATGCCCTTTGATCCCTTGAAGGATGTTCGAAAGGGTGTCTTCCGCAGAGACCGGCGGGTGAATCAGCATTATCAGTGCGGGTATCAGCAACAGAATTTTTCGCATGTCATCCCCCCCTTCTGCCGTAGACTTCCCGTGGGCGGACCCCGTCCGACGGCCCCACGATCCCTTCTATTTCCATGGCTTCAATCATTCGGGCCGCTCGATTGTAACCCACCCTCATTTTTCGCTGCAACATGGAAATCGAGGCATGTCCCGTTTTGCAGACCATTTCCACGGCTTCATCAAATTTTTCATCCAGGTCGAGGGGCTCTTCATCTTTGGTTTCATCTTCCGCCATGTGGGAAAGAATGGTGGTGTCATAGTCCGGTTTTTTCTGGCTCCTCAGAAAGTCAGCCACCCCTTTGACGTCTTCCTCGGAGATATAGGCGCCGTGAATGCGCGTGAGGCGGCCCACGCCGGGGGGCATGAAAAGCATATCGCCATCACCCAGGAGATGTTCGGCGCCGTTGGTGTCCAGGATGGTTCGAGAGTCCACCTTGCTGGAAACCTGGAATGACAGGCGGGTGGGGAAGTTGGCCTTGATAATGCCGGTGAGCACATTGACGGAAGGCCGCTGGGTGGCGATGATCAGGTGAATGCCGGCGGCGCGGGCCATCTGGGCCAGGCGCGTAATGGATTCTTCCACTTCCTTTGAAGCGACCATCATGAGATCCGCCAGTTCATCAATGATAATAATGATATAGGGGAGGTGTCGATCGGTGCCCCGGTCTTCGCCGGTCTCTTCGCCCCCCTCTTTGACGGGATCTTTCTTTTTGTCCTGTTTCGCGATTTTCCGGTTGTAGGAGTCAATATTCCTGACACCCCTGTCGGAGAGCAGCATATATCGCCGTTCCATCTCTGAAACGGCCCATCGGAGGGCCTTGTTGGCATCTTTGGGCTGGGTCACCACGGGATGCAACAGGTGGGGGATGTCCTGATAGACGGATAACTCAATGCGCTTGGGATCCACCATCAGGAATCGCGCTGTCTCCGGGGTAAGCGCATAGAGGAGGCTCTGGATCATGGCGTTGAGGGAGACACTTTTACCGGTTCCGGTGGCGCCTGCCACCAGCAGGTGGGGCATTTTTGCAAGATCGGCCACCACGGCGGAACCGGTGATGTCTTTGCCCAGGGCAATGGGCAGTTTACATTTGGTATCGGTATAGGCTGAACTGGAAAGCATTTCCTGTAAATAAACAGTTTCGCGCTGGATGTTGGGGATTTCAATTCCGATGGCCGCTTTTCCCGGTATGGGGGCCACGATGCGGATGCTCTGAGCCCTCAGGGTTAACGCCAGGTCATCCGAGAGACCCGCCACTTTGCTGATTTTAACCCCGGGCGCCGGTTTGTATTCATACATGGTAATGACGGGCCCGGGAAGGATTTCAACCACTTCCCCTTCCACCCCAAAGTCCTCCAGCTTTTTTTCAAGCCGGCGTGCATTCATTTCCAGGGTATCACGCTGAAAGGTGATGTTCTTGTTTTCCGGCGGGGCACTCAGAAGATCCAGGGTCGGGAGTTGGAATTCTCCCGGCCGTTGCATGAATGCAAGCTTTTCCTTCCGGGGAGGGGGAGGGGATACTTTTTTTGCGGTCTCAACAATGTTCACTTTTGGTTTTTTCTTAATTTTATCACGCGCCACCAGGGTTTTCCGTGCTCTTTTTTTCCGCTCTTTTCTTTTGGTCAGGATTTCCTTTATTTTTTTAAAAATCCCCAACATCCACAACCCCAGCCGGGAGAAAATCCAGCCGAAGGAGAGACGGGTCACCGTCAGCAACGATATGACGAAGATGGATGCCAGAAGAACATAGGACCCGAAAAAATTGAGGATCGTGATGGATACCCCCGCAATATGAAGGCCGATAATCCCCCCTGCGGACATGATGGTTCCTTTGTAGATAAGACCCTTCTCAAACTGAAGGCTCAACAGCGCTGAAAATGAAACCAGCATGATCAACACGGTAATGATCCCTTTCACGGGCGATGGAAGGGATCGACCCTTGAATGTGATAAAGGATAATATAAACAGGACCAATGGCACCCAGAACGCGCCAATCCCCAGCAGATCTAATAGACCACCGGATATGTGTGTCCCGACGGTTCAAACTAGGTTATGCGCTTTGCCTAAATTGCCTGCTACGTTCCAGAATAGTTTGTCCAGGGGAGAAAAAGAGAGAAGGCTGCCGCCGAGAACAAACGCCAAGAGCAGGAAAATGAGCCCCCTGATTTCCTTTTTGAGCGGATGCCGCCGATTTTCGGATGGCACGGATTTGGATTGCAGCCCTTTTTTATCCGGCTTGGACGATGATTGTTTCTTTTTTTTCATCCTTATTTTACGCTCACAAAACGATGATGGCCGGTATGATGAGGGGGCTTCTTTCTATGACGCTGTAGAAAAATCGTTTCAGCCTTCGCCTGATTTCTGCTTCCAGCCATTTATCATCCACAGGAAAAGGCTTCTCTCTTTCGTCCATCACCTCTAACACGATACATCGGGCATCCTCAAGAATAAATTGTCCAGGGTCTTCAAATACGAAGCCGCGGGATATCATTTCCGGGCCGAATAAAATTTCACCTGTCTTTCCGTCCAAAACCAGTTGCGCCAGCACCATTCCATGACTTCTGAGCTTTTGCCGGTCTCTCAGAACGGTTTCTTCAATATCTCCCACGCCCTTGCCGTCTACGAAGGTTCGCCCGGTCTCTATGGCGCCCTTTATTTCTCCCCGACCCTTTTCGAAACAGATCACATCGCCATCCCGGGCGATGAGCACATGATCCTCGTCCATCCCCATGTCGCGGGCGATATTGGCGTGTTTGACCAGGTGTCGGAACTCCCCGTGAATGGGGATGAAATATCGAGGCTTGACGAGGCTCAGCATGACCTTTAATTCCGACTGCTTGGCGTGTCCCGAGGTATGAATGTCGGATACGTTTTCGTAGATTACCTCGGCTCCCAAGCCATACAGTTTATTAATGACCGACGTGATGGCTTTTTCATTGCCCGGAATGAACCTGGAGGAAAGGAGGATGGTGTCACCTTTGTGTATGGCGATACCCTTGTGCTGCCCCCGGGCCATTCGGCTCAGGGCGCTCATGGGTTCTCCCTGGCTGCCGGTGGTGATCACCACCACCTGGTTGTCCGGAAGGGATTTCATCTTTTTTTCGGTAATTTCCAGATCATCGGAAAAATGGATAAACCCGTGGTCCCTGGCAATTCCCACATTGGTGATCATGCTTTTTCCATTGAAAACGACTTTCCGGCCAAAATCTTCCGCCAGGGAAATGACCTCCTGGATGCGCGTGATATTGGAAGCAAAGCTGGCGATAATCAGCCTTCCCCGGCTTGACTGAAAGAAATTTTGCAGCGTTTTTTTGACATCCCGTTCACTGAGGGTGTACCCTTCTCTTTCGGCGTTGGTGGAGTCGGAAAAAAAGGCCAAGACGCCTTTTTCCCCGAAATGGGCAAAACGGATGAGATCCGTCGTCTGCTCATCCACGGGCGTGGGATCGATTCGAAAATCTCCGGAATGTAGAATCAGGCCCTCCGGGGTTTCCAGCGCCAGACCCACCCCATCAAC
>JAFCZI010000225.1 GCA_019314425.1 Deltaproteobacteria bacterium
ATTGTGCGGTTCCCGGTGTCCGGTCAAGTACCTTGTTCAGGCGCGTAGCGACGGAACAAGGTACTTGACGCAGTCAGCACCGCGATTCACGGCGGCGAAGCCGCCGTGAACGTTTAGGATGAGCGGCGGGCTTGAGAACTCCGCAAAGAAAGAACCAAAGTAAACCCCGTCCGCTCGATCCGTTGGTTGGACAGACCTGCGGGTTGTTAAGCAAATACGTTGATTGAAGCAGAATCGCCGCTATGGAGATTAAGCGATCTTTGCGGTTATCACATAGCTTCTTTTTAACCCGTCATGGCGGTGTGAGTCCGTTAAAAATGAAAAATACCTGTTTCTGATTCCATGATTTTGCAAAATTCACCAAAATATTGCGCCATTAATCGGTTTACCAAACACCTCGCCATCAGAAACCTTTCGAATGCTTATTTTTAATTTATGCTGCTTGTTCATATGCCATATCCGGGTCCTTATTGAACCTCGGAAGCGTTTTTGACTTCCTTACCGGTACAATTATTTCCAAAGTGATGAGACGTTTTCCGCAAACAGGGCAACAATCCGGCTGCTCGTCGCTTCGCTGTTGCCATAGTGCCTGCCAATCCAGGAATTCCGAATCTTCAAGAGGCGGTTGACCCAGTATTTCCCGGCAGCATGCGAGTTCTTCTTTTGAGCTGTGATGATAGAGACCGTATGAACGTACCATTACTGAATTCGCCAACGGAACATGTTGCAGGTAGCGACCGATAAAGGTCTGGATCGGCAAGCTGATGAGTTTCACCTGCTCACGGCCATAGTTGAAGGTCACGTTCCCATTTTCAACGCTGAAAATGCGTTTGTTTGAGATCGGTCCGCCTCTCAGGTACCGAGCCAGGTAAATTAATACCCCTTCCCCGTATGAATAGGTCTCCTTGAGTTTGACGTTCCACTTCTTCCGGCGCCCCAGCTTATTGAACAGATTCCGTGCCTGCCGCGGCTCCATGCCCTCGGGCAGAACCAGTTCTTCCCGATCCAGGGCCATTTTCAAATAGTAAAGATATTTACCCCTAAATACCGCCCGAACAATACCAAACGGCAGAAGAAACTTCTTTGATGAAGCGATCCATTCACCATTGAACAGACCACCGGTCGTTACCAAACAATGCAAATGCGGGTGCAGATCCAGCTTTCGGCTCCAGGTATGCAGTGAGGCGATGATGCCGACTTTCGCCCCTAAATGCTTTGGGTCACCCAGTAGTTCGAAAAGGGTCTCGGTCGCACTTTTGAATAACAGATTACCCATAACCCTGGTATTCAACCGCCATAAGTCATGCAATTCATCGGAGATGGTGAAAATAACGTGGAAATGATCTGTGTTCAAGAGGCTGGCTTTTTGTTTCGCCAGCCAACGCTCAACCTGGGTAAAGGCGCAAAGAGGACACATGCGATGTTTACACGAGTTGTACCAGTGCCTCTTGAAATGGCCGTCCGGGCAGGCCTGAACATGACCGCCCAGAACTGAAGTTCGGCAAACCATCAGACGGTGCGTCGCCTCGCGAATGTGTTCCGGAAGACGATGCGTCTGATCATAGAGGGCATAGCCGAGTAGAAAGATGGTTTGGATCGTCGCTTCCACTTCGATCTCCATTATTTCTAATTAGTTACGACGTTAGTTCCCCCGCTGTCCAGCGGGTCTGTCAAACCATTTATTATCAGGTAAAATTTCCCTGATAACTTGATATTGGCGGTGTTTTCGAGTAAGTTAGCCATATGTCAATATCATTCTTGTAGTTTATCATGGGGGAATAAGTTGGACAAGCCAAAAAATAAGAAGGAAGTTCGAGAGGTTTTAAGGCTCAAGCATTACTCCATCCACACTGAACATTCCTAATTCTAACTGGGTAAAGCGATTCATCCTCTTTCACAGCATGAAAGAACGTGAGGCGCTCTTCTCCAAGGGCGATAATTTGGGAACGAGATTGTACCGTTTCACTGGATGACCTTTTCAGGGAATTGAAGTGAGGTTTGTTGGGGACTTACAGGTGTTCAGAGCTGATAAGGCAGTAGTTCAGACAACAGTTGATTCCAGAAGAGACAATGTCATGACATCGGTATCCAGTTCGGCCAAAACGCCTAAGGGAAGGGTTGTATTTTCCGGGCCGTGCCCCAGGGGAAATCCGGCTGCGATGGGGATATTCATGGGTGAAAACCGCTCTTTTATGAGGCGGTCAATGGCGGTCGGCTCTCCGCAGTCTATAAACTGACCCGCAATCAGACCTTTTATCCCTTCAAGGCTTCCTGCAAGCGTCAGGTGGGTGAGCATTCGATCGAGCCGATAAAGCGCCTCCCCCCTGTCTTCAATAAACAGGATGCAACCCGCCAGGCTGGGCATAAAAGGAGTTCCCGGAAGCCGGCAGATAAGGGACAGATTGCCGCCCATGATGGGTCCCGTCGCTTTACCGCCCTGAAGGGGATACCCCGCCATGGAGCGGAATGACGCGGGTTGTTCGGAAGAAATCATTTGGACCAGGGTTTGCCAGGCCGTTTCGGGGAGAGATGGAAGACCTTTCACCATGGGACCATGAAATGTGATCAGGCCGGTCTTTTTGAAAATAGCGGCCAAAAGCGCCGTCATATCACTGTATCCCACAATGATCTTCGGGTTTTTCCGGATCAGGTCGTAATCAATCCGGTCCAGCAACCTCAGGCTGCCATATCCGCCACGGGAACAGAAAATCGCTTTGACTTCGGTATTTCGGAACATGTCGTGAAGATCCGAAAGGCGATCCTCGTCATTACCGGCCAGGTATTCCTGTCGATCGTACACATGAGGCGCCACGTGAACGGTATACCCTTTGGTTTTCAGGAAATGAAGACCGGCATCCAACTCATTCCGGTTGACGGGTCCCGCCGGTGATACAACACCCACAACATCGCCCGGTTTCAGTTTTGACGGTTTGATCATGGCATTCACGCTTCGGTGGCCTTTCAGGTGTGCCGAGACCCTTATCCGGCGTTTTTGTTAAAGAGGATGATCAGGCCATGGAGGGTTAAGAACTCTTCAACACCGTCGAGCGTCTCCGAAACTTCAGAGATCAGGGGCGCCAGACCGCCCGTGGCGATGATTCTGGGATTTTCCCCCGACTCTTGTATCATGCGGTTTACAATACCGTCCACCAATCCGGCATAACCATAAATAATACCGGCATTCATGCTGCTGATGGTATCCTTGGCAATCACGGAAGTCGGTCTTGAAAAAATCTCAACCCTCGGCAATTTCGAAGCCGCCTGGAAAAGCGCTTCGCAACTGATGGTGACGCCCGGGGCAATGGCGCCCCCCATATAATCGCCCTCCCGGGAGATATAATCAAAGGTTGTGGCGGTTCCAAAATCCACCACGATCAACGCCGTTCTGTATTTTTCATAGGCGGCAACGGCATTGACAATCCTGTCAGCTCCCACCTCTCTGGGATTATCGTATTTGATGGGCATGCCGGTTTTAAGTCCCGGTCCCACAATAACCGGTTCCACATGGAAATAACGACGCGAAAAATCCTCCACCGTGTTAAGCAGGGGGGGCACCACGCAGGATACAATGGTGTTTTTGATATCTTTAAAGCCAAGGCCTTCCCACTGGAAAAAATTCCCGACCAGAATACCCAGTTCATCCGCCGTAATCTCCTTTTCAGTGCGGATTCTCCAGTGATGGAGGATTTGATCTTTCCGGGTTACCCCCAGGACAATGTTTGTATTTCCGATGTCAATGCAGAACAGCATATGATGTCACCTCAGGCGAAAATCCCCTCGCTTACTCGCTCTCTTCGAATCGCGTCAATCACTTGAATGGTCTCCGAAGCCATTTTAACGTTGTGCATCCTGATGATATGGGCCCCGTTCATCACACAGGCGGCCACCGCAGCCATGGTGCCCGTATCCCTTTCGTGGGTTTCTTTACCCAGGATGTGACCGATAAAAGCCTTGTTTGAAGGGCCCGCCAGTAGCGGTTTTTTGAGTGCTTGAAATTTTTCCAGGTGATGGATGACACTTAGATTTTGATCAAAGGTTTTGCCGAATCCGATCCCGGGATCGAGAATGATCCGATCTTCCTTAATACCGGCCGATTTGCAACGCGCCACGGCATCTTTGAGAAAATCGATTATTTCCTGCATCAGATTCTCATACACCGGGTGAAGCTGCATGCTCTCGGGGGTTCCCTGCATGTGCATCAGTATCACGGGAACGTTGGCTTCCGCCGCCACTGTGGCCATATGGGGATCCAGCCGAAACGCGCTGATATCGTTAATTATCGAAGCCCCGGCATTCAGCGCTTCCAGCGCCACCTTCGACTTGTAGGTATCGATGCTGATGGGGACAGGGATTTCCTTGCTCAATGCGCTAATGACCGGTATGACGCGCTCCATCTCCTCGTCCGCAGGGAGTCTGCGGGAATAGGGCCGGGTTGATTCGCCGCCGATGTCGATGATGTCGGCGCCGTCTTGCGCCATGGCAATGCCGTGCGTCACGGCCTGGGCTGGGAAAAAATATCTGCCACCATCCGAAAATGAATCGGGGATACTAAACCTGGGAATCTGTTGACGTTTCCGGATCGTCAGCCGGTTTTTCGCTGGGGGTGCTTTTGCTGTCCCATTTCTTATCACCGGCCATGATTTCATCAATGTCCTTACCGTTTAAGGTTTCCTTTTCCAGCAGGGCGTTGGCCATGGTATGGATGATGTCCAGATTCTCTTTGATAAGCCGGCAGGTTATATCATAGGCGTTCGTAACAATTCGCCTGACTTCCTCATCAATCTTTCTAGCGGTATCTTCACCATAGTCCCTATGTTGCGAAAGCTCTCTGCCCAGAAAAATCTGTTCATCTTTCTTCCCGAAGCTCAAGGGGCCCAGCTCTTCGCTCATGCCAAAATCGCAGACCATCTTGCGGGCCAATTCCGAGGCCCGTTCAATATCGTTTCCCGCGCCGGTGGTTTCCGTGCCCAAAACAATTTTTTCAGCGGCCCGACCCCCCATTAATATGGCAATGTTGTTGAGCAAGTGTTCTTTTGGATAGGTGTGTTTTTCATCTGTTGGAAGTTGCAGCGTCAAGCCCAATGCCCTTCCCCTTGGGATGATCGTTACCTTGTGGATCGGGTCCGTATCGGGAAGCAACCGGGCCACCAGGGTGTGCCCGGACTCATGATAAGCGGTAAGCTTCTTTTCGTCCTCACTGATAATCATGCTTTTTCGCTCGGCTCCCATCATGACTTTGTCTTTGGCATCCTCAAAATCGTCCATTTCAATTTTGTCTTTGCCACGCCGGGCTGCCATGAGGGCCGCTTCGTTGACCATATTTTCAATGTCCGCGCCGGTAAACCCCGGGGTTCCCCTGGCAAGAATCGAGACATCCAAATTGTCGGCAACCAGCTTTTTTTTGAGGTGGACTTTCAAAATACCTTCACGACCCTTTAAGTCCGGAAGCGGCACCACCACCTGTCGGTCAAAACGACCCGGCCTCAAAAGTGCCGGATCCAGAACATCCGGCCGGTTTGTGGCTGAGATGAGGATGACCCCCTCGTTGGTCTCAAACCCGTCCATTTCCACCAGGAGCTGATTCAGAGTCTGTTCCCGTTCGTCGTGCCCGCCGCCCAGCCCCGCGCCGCGATGCCGTCCCACGGCGTCAATTTCATCGATGAAAATAATACATGGGGCATTCTTTTTGCCCTGGTTGAAAAGATCCCTGACCCGGGAAGCGCCCACACCCACGAACATTTCCACGAAATCGGACCCGCTGATGGTAAAAAAGGGAACGCTGGCTTCCCCCGCAATGGCGCGGGCCAGAAGGGTTTTCCCTGTACCCGGAGCTCCCACCAGAAGAACACCTTTCGGGATCCGGCCTCCCAGCCGGGTGAATTTCTTGGGGTCGCTGAGAAAGTCCACAATTTCACCCAGCTCTTCCTTGGCTTCGTCGATGCCCGCCACATCTTCAAAGGTGACCTTCTCCTGCGCGTCGGTCATGAGCCTGGCGCGACTCTTTCCAAATGACATTGCTTTTCCACCGCCCGCCTGCATCTGCCGCATAAAAAATATCCATACGCCGATAAGCAACAGCATGGGGACCCAGGACAAAAACACTTGAAACCAAGGGGAGTCTTCCATGGGTTTGGCGGTTATGGCAACACCTTTACTTCTGAGCATGCTGATCAGTTCAGGGTCCTTGGGAGCGTATGTCTTAAATGGCCCCTGACCGGACATGCCTGTGATGTTTTCCCCTTGAATAGTCACCTGGTTTACACCCCCGCTATCCACCATGTTCAGAAAATCGCTGTAACTGACGTTGACTTTGCTCCTGTCAGGATGTTTGAACATTTGAAACAGCATGACCATCATTAAACTGATAACAAGCCACAGTGCGAGATTTTTATAGAATGGATTCAATAGTCTGTCACCTCCATGAAAAGACTGTCGATCATTTGAAGCCCCCCCCTAATCGCATTATACGACTTGAATATGCCGGGGCTTTCAACACACAATCCCATCATTATAGTCATAATTTTCCCAAATTCCATAGAAAATTACCATATTCTTACATTTCTTGGGCTATTTACTAACGCGGCAGAGCCGCAGTTTTAAGTTTTA
>JAFCZI010000029.1 GCA_019314425.1 Deltaproteobacteria bacterium
TTCGAAAATGGAAAACTTTATTTCCGTATTTTCGTTCAGACACTATTCGTAATAATGCGAAATCCCTAAATCCATGTAAAAAGGACTTTTTACATGGGCACCCTCTATGTTTCGAGAACAAAGATTACTTCCATCCTCACCCGGTATTCCCGCAGGGTATCATCCTCCACGGCGACCCTTTGTTCGAGAACCCTGAGCCCGGTAATCCCTCTCAATGTTTTTCGGGCCCTTTCAAAACCGATTTTGATTGCCTCGTCGAAACTCACGGGAGAGGCGCCGATGATTTCGGTAACGCGCGCAACTCGTTCCAATAGTCGACCTCCTTGCTTTTTCCTTTTTTTTAAGGCTTTTGAAAAGTATATCTTACTAGTCTCTTGACACAAATCGCCTATTTCCCTTATTATCCCAATCTGATTCAGCATAGAAACTAAAATATGTGGTGGCAAAAAGCAACGGTTTTTAGTGGATTTAACGACTGATGGTCCACGAATGAGAAAATTTATTCGAGTTCAAGGAAGGTGAAAATTGTAACCACAGGAATACATTGACGGTATTTCGAGGATTACCTTTTTGAGCCTGACGCCGAAATCGGGCAAATCAGTCCTTTGTGGGTGCGCATTGAAAAGAAAGGATATTTACCGTGAAAGACAACCAATACATCGTTGATGATCTAACCCTGAACGAACCTTGGCGGCTGTTTCAGATCATGGCTGAATTTGTAAGGGGCTTTGAAGAGATGCCCGAAACATATCCCGCAGTAACCATTTTCGGCTCGGCACAGATTACGGCTGAAAGTGACGTGTACCAGAGCACTGTCACCGCAGCCCGCCTCCTGGTGGAAAACGGTTTCAATGTGATTTCAGGAGGGGGCCCTGGCGTTATGGAAGCCGCCAATCTGGGGGCGACCGAAGCAGGCGGAAAGTCAGTGGGCCTTCATATTGAGCTTCCCAATGAACAACAGCCCAACGAATATGCCAATGTTCGAATGAGTTTCAAGTATTTTTTCATTCGAAAAGTGATGTTTATAAAATATGCCGTTGCCTATATTATCATGCCGGGAGGGTTTGGCACCCTTGACGAACTTTTTGAGGCCGTTACACTCATTCAAACAGAAAGGATTCGGAATTTTCCCGTCATCCTGGTGGGTAGCGATTACTGGGGGGGGCTGTTGAGCTGGATTAAAGATGTAATGCTCAAGGAAAAAACTATTTCGGAAGCGGATCTTGACATTTTCCGAATAGTAGATTCGCCTGAGGAAGCCGTGGCCATTATCAAAAGACGTGTTATCATCTGAGGCTGCTAAACCGCAACCAAGAGGGCCTTACGCAAAGCCGTAAGAGCAGTTTTCTTGTTTTTCTTTGCGCCTTTGCGTGAGATATGTTTTTTCTGGATTTGTGTTGGACCCGTGTAATCTTTATGCCGCTAAATGATTCTTGTTTCACCGAAATTGAAAAAACCCTTTCGCCAGAGCAGAAGGCGCTTCTCTCCACCTTTGTAGAGGAACTGACGGCCTGGAACAACCATATGAACCTCACGGGCTTGTCATCCCCCCGGCGCATTATGGACGAACTGGTCGCCGATTCTCTTATGCCGCTCCCCTACCTTCCGGACACAGGGATATGTCTCGATGTCGGCTCGGGGGCGGGTTTCCCCGCTATTCCGCTGAAAATCTGCAGACCGGCCATGAATTTTTTTCTCATGGAACCCAATTTGAAAAAAGGGAGCTTTTTAAAGCAGATCATCCGGCTCTGTGGGTTGAAACAGATTGAGGTCATCAGAGCGCGGATTGAAACGCTTTCCCCGCCCCTCCCCTTTGAAAGGTGCCACGTGATCACATCCAGAGCCATGGCGCCCTTGCCGAAACTCATCGGGTGGTGTGCGCCCTATCTGGCGCCCGGGGGCTTGATGGTTGCTTTTCTGGGGAACCGGTTCGAGGATATCCTTGCCGAATGTGAACCGCTGTTGAAGGAGAAGGGCCTGTTTGTTCACGATTCAAAGCCCTATATGCTGAAAGGTAAAGAACTGAAAAGGAACCTGCTGATTCTGAAAAAGAGGACATAGCGGTTAACCGCTTTTCAACCGACAACAGTCAACCGTCACGTTCCCTTAATGTTTTGCCCCAAGCATATCCATGATGGTCTCCAGCTGATTGTCGATATATTTATCCAGCGTCAACCGGTTTTTAAAATGCCAGTGCTTGAGTATCCACATTTGTGACAGCATCAGAATGTTGTAGGCCATGAGGTCGACATCAACCGTCTTAAAGACCCCCTGCGCAATCCCTTCGTTGATGATATTTGAAAAAATCTCACTGACTTCGACTTCCAGGGCCATAATCCGCGTTTTTGAATCCCTGTCCAGGGAACTGGATTTCTGATAAAGCAGCAGCACCTTTTCGCCCTGCCGGTCCAGCACCCTGAGGTAGAGAATAACCGCGATGGCCAGTTTTTCCTCTGGGTCCACCATGTCCCTGATTTCCCTGGTCAGATTCTCCCGGAAAATGTTCAACACATCTTCCATGATGAGCCGCATGATTTCGGATTTCTTTTTGACGTAGTGGTAGGTAACCGGCAGTGCAACATTCGCGGTTTCGGAGATTTCCTGAATCGAAGTCGCCCCGAAGCCTTTTTTGGCATAAAGGGCGCTTGCAGCGTCTATGATCTTTTTTCGAACCTTATCTGAGGCCGCAATTTGATCAAGTACCGTCATTCTGTTTCTGGGCATAGCGATGCTCCTCGGATAGTCCATATCCAAAACGGGTTAAACGCAGGGGGTTTTCGTCGCAGTTTAACTATTTGGTGTATTTAAATGAGAGACTCAGTCGCGTTCGAAATGAGGCCACCTTTCCATTTCATTCCAAAGGTTTTGATCAAAGGACCTCTGATATCCTATGCAATCCACCCCCTTTCCACTTCGAAAAATCATACCCCTATATTCTCTGAAGAACAGAATAACAGAGCTTTTCATCCATTGCAAGGGTGAATTTTTAATCTTCACAAGGTGCCGTTGTCAGGGTTCAGAAAAATCAGCTTCGAATTTCCTCTTGCCCCCTGCATCCTACTCATTAAAGTCTTTGATTCGACGCCACGCCAGATCCTTAAGTTTTTCCAGCAGGGAAGGGGACGTATCGCCGATATCCCGGATATTCCATTGGAGCAGGGTTGTCGGTTCAACCGCTTTCAACATTACCGTACGTTTTCCCTGCTGGCTGATGGTACCCACTTCCCCGATGATTTCACCGCTGCCCAGGGTTTTCAACACGTAGCCCTGTTGGGTGCTCGCCTCCAGCTTCCCTGAAACGACCAGAGAAAAGAAACCGCTGGCATCATCTCCCTGTTGATAGACCATATCCTCTGTTGCAAACGCTGCCGTTTTGGCGCCCACAGCCAGAAGGTCCAACTGGCCCTGATCCAGTTCTTGAAACAGGGAACAGCCTTTTAGCGCTTTTTGCATGACGTCGAAATCCATATGCTGATATCTCCTTCATTGTTTGGTGTTCGTTCACAAAAGGTCGAAGCCCCACTTTTTAACGGTGGCCATGCCCCCCTGAAGATTATAGGTATTGGTAATGCCCTTCTGCCGCAGGTTCAACTGCGCTTCGTATGAACGAACTCCCGTGTTACATATGAGAACCAGGGGCTTGTCCCGGGGGACCTCGTCCATGCGTGTTTTGAGTTCATCCTGAGGGATGCTTTTCCAGTCATCCGGGTACTTTTCCGCGAAAGGCTTGGCATTTCCCCAGCCCCGACAATCCAGAAAAACAGTGTCACTACCGTCTCTATTTTGCCACCATTCTGCGAACTGGTCCACATCAATCAGCTTATTTTTTCCTCTCAAAACATTTTCAGCCGTATTGCCCAGGGCGTTCACAATGTCCATGGCCGCTGAAAAGGGGGGGGCATAGAGCACTTCCAGGTTGCTGATATCAGCGGTGGTGGGGCTGTATTTGAGGATGGCCGCTACGGCATTGACCCTGGCGAAAACGGCGTCTGTCATGCTGCCAAGCCCCTGAACTCCCAGGACTTTCTCTGTTTTCCGGTCCACAATGAGTTCCATGTACATGAGATCTTTTTCCGGATAGAAGTGTGCCCGGTCAAACTGTGAAACAAACACGCTCAACGCATCCCATCCTTCAGCTCTCGCTGTTTTCAGGCTGATGCCCGCACTGGCTAAGGATATCTCAAAAACTTTTATAATGAAGGTCCCCACAGCCCCCTCGAATTTCGCGTTTCCGCCCGCCAGATTGGTTCCGATAACCCGCCCCTGCCTGTTGGCGAGGGAACCCGATGGGAAATATCCCGGTTTTCCGGTGAGAAGATGGGGTACTACCACACAGTCACCCCCGGCAAAAATATGAGGATCGGATGTTTGCATCCGTTCGTTGACCACAATGGCCCCATGGGCTGAAACCTCGAGTCCGGCCGCTTTGGCCAGCTCACCGTTCGGAGCGACACCGACCGCTATGATCACCATATCCGCATCGATGACCCCCTTGTTGGTCGTGACCTTTTTCACCCGATCCGTTCCTTCAAGCTGCTGGACCATCTCACCCAGACGAACCGTAATATCATTTTCTTCCAGATGACGCTGGGCCATGTGGGCCATATTCGGGCTGACGATACCGGGCAGAATCTGATCGGCCACCTCGATAACCGTGGTCTCAATTCCCCACAAATCCGCCAGGGCCTCCGCCATTTCAAGCCCGATGGCACCAGCCCCGATAACCACGGCTTTTTCCACCTCACCGTTGGCAAGCCCCTGCTTGATGGCTATGGCTTCGTTGAGGTTCGATACCGAAACGACGCCTTTCAGGTCGGTTCCGGGAATGGGCAGCTGTTTGGGGCGGCTTCCGGTGGCCAGCACCAGTTGATCGTAGGACAAATTTTCTTCCTGTTGGTCCAGTACCTTTCGCACCCTTACGGTTTTGTTGTTTCGATCGATGGATAGCGCCCGGGTGTTGGTCAATACATCGATGTCTTTCACATTATGAAAAAACTTTGCATCGCGAACCATATGAAAACTGGTTGACTGAAGCTGGCTTGCATCACTGACGTCTCCGGATACAAAATAGGGGATTCCACAGCCCCCGTAAGAAATGAGGTCCGACTGATCCACCATTGTAACCTTTGAATCGGGTTTAAGCCTTTTAAAACGGCAGGCTGCTTTTGGACCCAGGGCAACCGCCCCGATAACCACGATATGTTGTGACATAATTTGGACTCCTGACAGGATAATATCTTCTTCATCTGATCCTTTATAAATCATTGTGGGATTCGTTTTCAATGCTTTTAAAATCGTACCCGCGAATATTCACAAAAATCCGGCCATAAGATCCACGGTGCGGTCTCAAAAGTCTTGACTTTGATCAACAGAGTTTTTATAATTTGGTGCCGAAATACAATTAAATTCGAGGAAAGTGAGTTATGAAAACGATACTGATAAAGGATCTTATGGTGCCTCTCGAAGAGTACGCCACTGTTCCGGACAGCGCAACCCTCTACGAAGCTGTTCTGGCCCTGGAGGAGGCGCAGGAAAAATACTTTCACCTGCCCTATAAACACCGGGCCGTACTGGTGTATGGCCCAAAAGATCGAATTGTAGGGAAACTGAGCCAATTGGACATCATAAAAGCCCTGGAACCCAAATATGGTGAAATGGGTGATATCAAGTCCCTGTCACGATTCGGCCTGAGCCGGAAATTCATTTCATCCATACTGGAGCAGAACTATTTGTGGGAAAAGCCACTCACCGACATCTGCAGAAAAGCTGCTAACATAAAAGTCAAAGATTTCATGCATACCCCCGGCGAGGGGGAATATGTCAGTGAGGATGCGTCCCTGGAGATGGCCTGCCATCAATTGGTGCTGGGGAGTCATCAATCCCTGCTCGTGACCCGGGGGGACAAAATCGTAGGTATTTTGAGGTTGACGGACGTGTTTAATGCCATCTTTCAGACCATTAAGACGACCTGCAGCCTTTAATCTTTGATGGCGTCGTAAAAAGTCCCATCTACTGCGTTGCAGTGATTTTTCAGAATCTCAACATACGACATGTATGCCAGACGATCCTGAAAAACCACTACGCCTTGTATTATGGAACTTTTCACAACGACAACGCCATCTATAGATAAATTCGTGACTTTTTATGGGGTCATCAATCTTTAAGTCGGGAACCTAAAATTCCGCCTTGACTATTTTGAGAATCTGAATCAGACGGAGGGGTTAGTATATGTCGCACGGCGTTATTTCAGCGGATGAGAAATCAAACATAAACTGGACGAAAATCATTTTTCTTTTCGTAGGCATCTTTCTCTTTATTATTGTTTATACGTCATCGTCCTGGCCCGATGCCATAGACCCCATGGGAAAGCATTTTGCCCTCAGCAAAGAAGCAAAAGGGGCATTGGCGGTCTTTCTGCTGGCAGGGACCTGGTGGGTATTTGAGGTGGTGCCCATCGGGGTCACCAGTCTGGCCATCGGCGTTCTTCAGGCCATGTTCCTGATTCGACCGGCAAGGGTGGCCTTTACGGATTTCATGGTCCCCTCCGTCATGTTTATTTTTGCCTCCATTGTCATCGGCCTGGTCTTTACCAAAGTGGGATTAACCAAAAGGCTTGCCTACAAAATGTTGATTGTTGTGGGGGAAAAGACCAGTATGATTTATCTGGGCTGTTTCGTGGTAACCGCGGCCTTGACCCATATCATGGCCCATACCGCAGTGGCTGCGACCCTTTATCCATTGCTCCTTTCAATTTACGCGCTCTATGGCGAAGGGAGCAAGCAAACAAAATTCGGCAAGGGCTTGTTCATGGGAATGGCCTATGTGGCGGGCGCCGGCAGCATTGTAACGCTTCTGGGGGCGGCAAGAGGGGCGGTTGCCATCGGTTTTTACAACGATGTGGTGGGCAAGAATATCAGTTTTTTTGAACTGACCTACTATATGTTTCCTGTCGGCTGGCTCATGACCTTTCTGCTCTGGGGGTTCTTCATGGTCTTTATGAAGCCTGAAAAAAAGGTCATCCCCGGCCTGAGAGAAAAAGCAAAACAGTTGAACAGTGAATTAGGAGCCATTACCAAAAAAGAAATCCTCGCTATAGTGATTGTATTCAGTTGTATCCTGGTCATGAGCCTGCGGTCTTTTATTCCCGCACTTCAGCCCATTAACAAAACGGCCATTATCCTGGTGTCCACGATCCTGTTTTTCATCACCGGAATTCTGGATGTGGACGATCTTGAAGATATCCCCTGGAATATCATCCTCCTGTTCGGCGGGGCCATGAGCATCGGGTTCTGCCTGTGGGATACGGGGGCTGCCAAATGGCTCGCCGTGAACTGGCTTGCCATGTTCCAAGAGGCCAGCTGGTTCGTTTTTGTCATGAGCATCGCCTTTTTCGTGATGATGATGACCAACTTTATCATGAACGTGGCCGCTATCGCCATATCGCTTCCCGTGGCCCTGGTGATTGCACCCTACCTGCATGTGGCGCCTGAGGTCATCCTCTTTGCGTCCCTCGTCGTCGCAGGTATGCCTTTTCTGCTGCTGGTGGGGGCCGCGCCCAATGCCATCGCTTATGATTCAAAAATGTTTACCACCGGTGAGTTTTTCCTTTACGGCATTCCGGCCAGCATTATTCTGATGGTTGTGGTCGCTTTTGCCGTTTATGTTCTCTGGCCGATGATGGGAATGCCGGTGGTAACGCCATAGCCGGAAGATTATATCGTGGAGCAAATGAGGAGAAAAGGTTATGGCAATAGCCAATGTGCTTTTGGTTGATGATGAAGTTCCTTTCGTTGAGGCGATGGCCCGGCGGTTAAAGAAAAGAGATGTCAACATTGCCACCGCGTTCAGCGGTTCCGAGGGGCTTGATGTTCTTGGAGAGGATAGCAGCGTTGAGGTGGTTATTCTGGACGTGAAGATGCCCGGGATGGATGGGATTGAAACCCTTTCGGAGATCCGGAAAAAATTCCCCCTCCAGGAAGTGATCATGCTGACCGGTCATGCCACCGTGGAAACCGGCATAGAGGGCATGAAGCTGGGCGCTTTTGATTATTTAATGAAGCCCTGTGATATGGACGTGCTTATGGAAAAAGTAAAAGAAGCCTCCGCCAAAAAAAGAAAGCATGAGGAAAAGATTATTGAGGCGAGAATGAAGGAGATTACTTCCCGGCGGGCTTGAATCCATTATTCTTCACGCCAAGCCATCAAGCCGTCAAGTTTTAACAGCCGGTTTCTTTTCTTTGCGTCTTCGCGGCTTTGCGTGAGACACGAATGCGGATGTCTTACTAATGCTTGATGGTAAATATTCGGCCAGTGCTTCATATTCGTCTATTTGGGACTGCGTAGTATGCTAATGCTATGTGAGAGGCCAAAATAGGCGAAGATGGGGTGCTTGGCCGAATATTTACGCTTGATGGTCTCGCAGCCCATGAAAACCACGTCTTTAGGCGAAAAAGTAAAGCGCGCCATCCGCCTTGACCGGGCCGTGCGTTTTGTGTGGAGGGCCGGGCCGGGCTGGACCATCGCCAGTCTGTTCCTGCTCGTTATACAGGGTGTGCTACCGCTGCTTGCGCTTTATCTTATGAAGCTGATTGTGGACGCGGTAACGTTTTCCCTGTCAGCTCCGGATAAGGTTGCGGCCTTTCGATATGTGGCGATCCTGATCGCCTGTGCGGCCGGGGTAGCGCTTTTCAACGCCTTGATCCAGTTGCTGTCCAGCCTTGTAAAGGAGGCCCAGTCCGCGACCGTTACGGATCATATGTACGATGTCCTCCATGCCAAGTCTGTTGAGGTGGATTTGGAGTATTATGAGAATCCCCAGTACTTTGACACCCTCCACCGTGCCCAGCAGGAAGGTCCTTTTCGGCCCACCCATATTGTAAACGGTCTGGCCCAGTTGGGGCAAAACGGGATTTCTTTAATCGCCATGGCCGGATTGCTGCTCTCCTTCCATTGGGGTGTGGCAGTAGTTTTGTTCATAGCGGTGATCCCGGGAATACTGGTTCGTATCAGATATTCCGGCAAGATGTATCGTTGGCAGCGGGAAAAAACCCCGGCGGAAAGGAAGGCCGGTTATTTTAACTGGATATTGACGGGGGATGCCCACGCCAAGGAGATCAGGCTGTTTGGCTTAGGGGATCTATTTATTCAACAATTCAGCTCGCTCAGAAAGCAACTCCGCCATGAAAAAATCGAACTGACGCGCAAACGTTCTGTCGCTGATTTTATGGCCCAGATCGGCGCAACCGTTGCCGTCTTCGGCGCTTTCGGTTTCATTGCTTACCGAACCGTCATGGGCGGTATTACTTTGGGCGACATGGTGATGTATTTTCAGGCATTTCAAAGGGGTATGGGGTATCTCCGGGATATGCTGGGGGGCATGGCCGGTCTTTATGAGGACAATCTGTTTCTCTCCAACCTCTATGAATTCCTTGACATTGAGCCGAAGGTCAGAGAACCGCTTCGCCCGCACCCGATTCCCCGCCCCATGAAGAAGGGCATCGTGTTTGATCGTGTGGGGTTTAAATACCCATCCGGCAGGGGAAAGGTCCTTGAGGATGTTTCTCTTTCCATCGGCCCGGGCGAGGTCGTGGCATTGGTGGGTGAAAATGGTTCGGGCAAAACCACATTCATCAAACTCCTGTGCCGCTTATATGACCCTACGAAGGGCGCCATTACATTGGATGGTGTTGATCTTCGTGAATATGGCGCTGCCGCGCTTCGTCGAGAAATCAGTGTTATCTTTCAGGACCACGTGAGATACCATCTGACCGCCCGTGAAAATATCCGGCTGGGGAATATCCAACGCGCCGCCGACCAGGAACAGATAGCTGAAGCAGCCCGGGATGCCGGTGCCGATAAGCTGATTTCCCGTCTGCCCAAAGGGTATGATACAATCCTTGGGAAGTGGTTTGAAGAAGGAGAAGAACTCAGTATCGGTGAATGGCAGAAGGTGGCTCTGGCCCGGGCCTTTTTGCGCGATGCCCAGATTATCGCCCTTGATGAACCGGCCAGTTCCCTGGATGCAAAAACGGAATATGAAGTATTCAACAGGTTTCGGCAACTTTTGGAAGGCCGTGCTGCGATCCTCATAAGCCACCGGTTTTCCACCGTACGTATGGCGGATCGCATTTTTGTGTTTGAGGATGGAAGCATTGTAGAAAGGGGCAGCCACGAGGAGCTGATACAACTTTCCGGAAAATACGCAGATCTGTTTGAGAAACAGGCCCGATTCTACCGTTAAAATCTGAATAACCGTTCACAGGTTTCAGGGTTTGTGAATGCCAACCAGCTTTAAAATGAGGTGGCAAAACATGCTGAAGGGAGGGGGCGCGGGGCCGCAGCGAGGAACCCATCTGATTGATATTCACGCCCATATTTTGCCGGGGATGGACGACGGTCCGGCTACCCTGGATCAGTCTCTCGAAATGGCCCGAGTAGCCGTTGAAGACGGTATCCGGACCATGATTAGCACGCCACACTGCCTTAACGGTCGTCATTCAAACTGGCGACAGGAGATGTTAACGGCCTGTGAAACATTTAACGCACAACTGAGACAGCGTCAGATTCCGCTTACGGTATTGCCTGGATCTGAAGCCTGTTTAGCGCCGGAGTTGGCCGGAGAGATCGAGAAAGGCCGGTTGATGACCCTGAACGATACGGGTCGTTATTTTTTTCTGGAACTCCCCGATCAATTCATTCCCGAGGCTGTTAAAAGCCTTATCAACCGCCTTAAAAGAGATAAAATAACCGCCATCATCACGCATCCTGAGAGAAACGCAACCCTTCAACAAAATATGGATTTGCTGTCTGATTTTGTCTTGGCAGGCGCCCTTTCGCAGGTCACCGCCGGAAGCATCACAGGACAATTCGGGCGTCACATATACAAGTGCAGCGCGAAAATAGTTAAGATGCAGATGGCTCATTTTGTGGCATCAGATGCCCATTCCCCGACGGAAAGACCTCCGAAACTTTTTTCAGCCATTAAAAAGCTTACGTCCGTGGTCGGAAAAACCCGGGCGGAAAGGATGATGTTTGATTTCCCTCAGGCGGTCCTGGATGGAAAGGATATCCAAGGATAGTCCCCTCTGACTCTTTTCAGGCAGGACCTTGCCTTTTTGAACTATTCAATCCGTGTAACCCATCCGTATGGATCGGGTTTGTGGCCGTACTGAATGGCAACGATTTCATCATAGAGTTTCTGGCTCAGTTCTCCCATTTTACCGCCGGCCACTACATAATCGTGACCCTTGAAGGTGATTTGTCCCACCGGAGAAATCACGGTCGCCGTACCGGTGCCGAATGCTTCCTGAAGTCTGCCGTCTTCAGCCGCCGCAATCACTTCATCAATGGCAAGGGACCTTTCCGCCACTTTAAGCCCCCAGTCTTTAACGATTCGAATGACGGAATCCCTGGTGACGCCGGGCAGGATGCTACCGTTCAGCGGCGCGGTGATCACCTCGTCGTCAATGCGAAAGAACATATTCATGGTGCCCACTTCTTCAACATATTTCCGTTCCGCTGCATCCAGCCAGAGCACCTGCGTGAATCCCTTTTTCTTGGCTTCTTCGGCAGCCAGAAGGCTGGCCGCATAATTGGCTACAGTCTTGGCTTCTCCCGTACCACCGATGGCGGTGCGTACAAAAAAGTTTTCCACATAGATCTTAACCGGATTCAACCCTTCCTTATAGTAGGCCCCCACTGGGCCGATAATAATGAAAAACACGTAGGCGTTGGAAGGACGAACGCCCAAATGCGGTTCCGTGGCGATCATGGTGGGCCGGATGTAAAGGGAGGTGCCGGGGCTTTTCGGAATCCATTCTTTGTCTTGAAGGATCAATTGTTTCATACCCTCCATGGCCACGGGGACATCTACTCCAGGCATGCAGAGACGTTGTGCTGAACGATTCAGCCGTTCAAAATTTTCTTTGGCCCTGAAAAGCCCGATGCCGCTATCCGCTACGGCGTAGGCTTTGAGGCCTTCAAAGATTTCCTGCCCATAATGGAGGCCCATGGCAGCCGGATCAATGGTCAGCGGGCCATAGGGTTCAATGCGGGGATTGAACCATCCCCTGGACGCGTCGTAATCCATCAGGAATATGTGGTCCGTTGTAATATCCCCGAATCCCAGCTGAGATTCATCCGCTGGCTTTGATTTCATCTTGTCAGGTGTTGCCGCCGCAATTTTTATATCCATCGTTTTCTCCTTAAAATAACAAGTCGCGGAACGGATGCCTCATAGCACATGCCGCCGACAAAGACAAGCAAGGTCCCCGCTAAAATAATTGGATCAAATCGTGATGGTCTCGTGAAAAGTCACGAACCTAATCTGTAAGATGGCGTTTTAAAAGGTTCCATATACAAGGCGCAGCAGATGAGATTTTTTACGAGACCATCAAATTCTGATCAATTCATATTTCCGGCTACCTAACCCGATATGTTCGCCATGATCCAGTTGAATGGTCCAGTCGACGTTGGGATATACGGCACGAAATTTATCTTCACCTGATTTCAGGCCGTTCTTGAGGCAGGATGCCGCAGCTCCGATCTGCTGGTTGACCAGATCCGCAGACGCCTGGTCAATGGCAACAGGATCTTTTGAGGCCACAATCCCCACATCGTGAACAATGGGCGCATCGCTATGTCCGTAGCAGTCGCAGGCAGGGGTAATATCCGTCAGGAAATTAATAAAAAAGGCGTTCTTTTCTTTTCCTTTGAGGACGGCCAGTGTGTACTCCGTCATCTTTTTCTGCATCAGCGGAACATCCGCATTCCAACTGACATCAATGGCGCCGTTGGGGCAAATGAGGATACATTCACCGCAGCCCACACATTTTTCAGGATTGATGGAAGCCTTTTTCCCCTTCAAGGATATGGCTTTGCTGGCGCAATGACGCGCGCAATCGCCGCACCCCACGCACTTTTTCTTCTTGACCTTCGGGGATACATCAGCGTGCTGGGCCATTTTGCCTTTTCTCGAAGCACATCCCATGCCTAAGTTTTTGATGGTTCCACCAAAACCGGTCAGTTCGTGACCTTTGAAATGAGCCACGCTGATCAATGCATCGGCTTCCGCAATATCCTTGGCGATATAGGCGGTTTGGATAAACGCCTGACCAATGTCAATGGCCTTAAAAGAAGCCCCCCGAATGCCGTCAGCGATGATGATGGGGGCTTTGATCACCGAATAGGC
>JAFCZI010000226.1 GCA_019314425.1 Deltaproteobacteria bacterium
TTACCTACTTGAAAAACCTATTATTTTCGCCATAGGGGCATCCGCTATTTTCAAACATGGAATAACTGGTTTATATTTTTGTATATTCCAAGAAAATTGATTCCCGGCATATTTCTCGCACAATTTTTGCACGAGACCGTGATAACAGCATATAAAATGAGGTGGGTGTGATGGAAAAGATATTGGATGTACAAGAGATTCTGGTAACGATACGGGAAGATGAGCAACAATTGGAAAAGCTGATCGCTGGTTTAAAGAAAGAAGAAAAGTCACCTACCGTTAAACATTCTGCCCCGGCCTTCTCGACTGTGCATGCTGCACGCCCCCATTTTGCCTGATTGAACCTAACCCGGATAACCCGGAATTTCGAATTTAGGGATTAGTATCTTATCACTTGGCCTTCCGTCACAAAAAACAAGAGAACCTTTTCAGCTTTGCGCCTTTGCGTGAGGCCATTGGGGTTGTGGGTATACCCCGCGTCAAGTGGAACATGAATCTTCCATGGGAGCCGTTTCTTCGGGTGTTTTTCCGGCAGGGTTTGCATAGACATCATTGAGTTTCTGCACGTAACCATTGGCATCAGCGGTCACTTTCGCCAAACGGGCCATATTTCGGCGACCCCAGCCGGAGGGCTTCCGTCTGAAAATACTGCGCCACCAGCGGGTATTTTTGGTAAAAGCGCGAATATAGTTTTCGTGACCCTCTTTTTCATCCATTCCCCCCAGAATCTTTTGCATCGCCTGCTTTCCAGCAAACCCTCGAATACGCAAGTGAACATAAACAACCCAAGCCGCCAAAAACGCCGCCAGCGACCATTTCCCCCAGGGGTTGGCCATTATCGTACTCAGATAAGGCAGTTGCAGAGAAAACCCCTTCCAGTAGCCCGCCCAAAGGGTAACACCCAAGAAACAAGCCAGCGAAAGCCCGAAGAAAATGCCGTCCAGCCAACACACACGGCGGCGCCAGCTCTCCAGAAATGCCTGGACGCGGGGCAGCGCTTCCTTTTCCAGCACACCGGCCCGCTGTCCCAGCATCCCCAAAATGCGGTATGCTCTCGTCACGCGGACTTCCTCGATGCGCGCTTGAATTCCGGCAACGTCCTCATTCCGTTTACGCAGAAAGCGCTCCCGCAATCCCTCGTCCTCAATAGGCATCCCGACTTCCGTATCATAGATGGTGTAGCACTGCCCCGCCGTCATGCCTTTCTGTGCCAGAGCCCGCTGCCACGCGGCGAACACCTGTTCAGGATTGTCTTCCCGGGCCGTCATGTCGATCTGATTGAGGATATAAAGGAATTTACTGGAATCGTCCCTGTGAATGGTCCCCTTTACCAGGGTTTCAAGGGTATCGCTCATGGAGCCGGATTCCGGATGCCGAGCATCAAAAAAGACCAGCACGAGATCCGACAGATCGATAATATGGTTGGTAATCCTGAGGGTCGCCGTCCGCTGTGCGTCAGCATCAAATCCGGGAGAATCGATGATGATGTTACCCCGGAGTTTTTCACTGGGACATGTCTTCAACTGAAGATAGGCATCTATCCGCCGACCCTCTCCGGGCGTTGCCTCGTCGATTGCTTCGGTGATTCGGTACAGGGGAAATCGCGGGTCCGCATCCAGGGCCAGACCGGGGAGCTGCCGAACCCTGTCCTCATCGCTGAAACAAATCACCGTGAATTTATTATCCACCGCCTGGTTGCCCGTATCTTGCAATTTGTAATCCAGATGGCGGTTGATAAAGGTGGATTTCCCCGAGGAATAAACCCCGAGTACCGATATGAGAGGCCACCAGGGCACACTGAAGGTATGGGATTGTTCTTTCGAAAAAAAACCCATTTGCCGGCTCACCAGATCAAGCGCTTTGAAACTCCTGACCACATCCACCAGCACGGGGTTTTCTGTTTCTAAATGTTGTTCCAGACTCTTGATGCGGTTTTCGATGGGATTTGATTCAGACATACTCTATTTTTTCCTCTGGAATTTTCACATGTGTTTGTCGATATATACTGTCAGCTTTCCCAGACTGTAAACATAGCTGCCGTATTCGTTGTCGTACCATCCGAAAATCTTGGCGTGGGTCACCGGCATTTTCAAGTCATAGGCCTCCTTCACCCCGCATTGTGTCAGCATCTCAGACGGAATGTTCAGGAATCCCGTGCGCGTATGCGTGTCGTGTCCCTCCAACACCACCGATGCCTGAAAACCGATGATGTCGGCTGAAACATTCTGTTTTTCGCTGTAAACGAGTAACCCCTTCTGAGGACCGGCGGCGGCTTTTTTATAGATATTGTTCAGGAATTCGCGATTCACCACCGGATCGCCCGATTCGTCCATAGGCGAAGAAAACGTGAGATTCAAAACGATCAAAGACGCCGTATTGGTGGGGATCCGCACGGAGTCCGCCATAAACCCGAATTTCTGAATCTCGGGCAGAACCTGCTCCAGGGCCTTGGCCGCGCCGGTGGACGTCAGGATAATATTGTTGAAAATAGAACGGTTTTTCCTCAAATCCTCGGCGCCTTTTCCGGGCGACGAATCCAGAATGCTCTGGGTGTTCGTGGCCGCATGGATGGTCGACATGGAGGCCGTCAGGATCTTGTTGGTCTCACTGTTTTCCAGCAGGGGTTTAATCATGTGGCTCAGGCCGGTTGTGGTGCAACTTGCGGCGGAAATCACGTGATGTCTGGCAGGATCAAAATCAAGGTGGTTAATGCCGTAGATGAACATGCCGAAATCATCAGGCATTTTCGCGGCTTTGTCGGCGATTTTGGTGGGAGCACTGATAATCACCTTCTCAGCCCCGGCAGCCAGATGCCCCCGCACACTCGGTTTCTCACTCCCCGAAGGCAGGGTCGGGTCCTTATGGGCCCCCGTGCAATCGACCACCAGGCGCACCCCGTATTGGCGCCAGTTAATATCCCGGGGGTTCCGGGCGGACCTTAGAATGGTGACCGGCATCCCGTCTATTTCAATGAGCCCCTTTTCCGGGTCCGGAATGTTGATGTCAAAAGCGTTTTCCGAATACCCGTACAGAAAACGCTCAAGACTGCCATAGGTGGAGTCCCTAGAGATGGTGTGGGCGATGGCTTCGAGTCCGGTTCCCACGTCCCGCCCGATATTCACCACAAACCCGTCAAAATGTTTTAACCGGATGTGTTCCCACAACGTTAACTTTGCGATTCGACCCAGACCGTTAATGCCCAAAAGATTCTGATTATCAAACATTAGATACCTCCTTCACATGCATCAGATGAATATTTATTTCGCGTGTCAAAAGCGATTTCGGTAGTCTTGATGGGATAACTACCACGATAAATATTTCCGCGATGACCATCAATGGAAATCTCATCGCCCACTTTGAAAGTGTTACTACCAATACTACATTCCTTCCGGTCTTCGTTTACAAATAAATCCGCACAATTAACAATGCAGATTTTCCCGATTTTTGTCGCCGTCACCGCCGCATGGCTCGTGACGCCCCCCCTGGCCGTCAAAAGGCCGTCGCATTTGAAAATCATGCCGATATCATCCGGAACCGTGTCAGGTCTCACCAGAATGGTTTTTTTATCCGGATATTTTTCAGCAAATAGCGCCAGGTCGTCCTCTCCGAATGCCAGGATGCCGCTCAGCGCACCGCCTCCGATCCCGATACCCCTGCCCACAAGCATCATATCTTCCTTTCCGGGATCAAACACTTTCACATGGGTTTCGCACCGAATATTCTGGTTTCGAACCTGAAGGATATACAGATCTTCGGGCTTTTCAGACTCAAACGTGAATTCGATTTCCTGGTGGGCAAATCCAAGATTATTCAGCAGATCCCTGGCAAGGGCATGTATTTTTTTGTAAATGTCGGGGAACGCCTCCTGCAGCGACGTGCCCTCCAGTTTCAGCTGCTTTCGCTGAGTCTTACCCACGGGCAACGAATGAACCAGCCCGGAAACAATATCTTCCCCCTGGCTGCTCAAATTGAAATCCCCAAAAAGATGAACCCCCGGCCTGCCGCGTGTGGGATTATGGGTAAAAGCCACCCCTGAACCCGACGTTTCGTTGCGATTGCCGAAAACCATCTGCTGAACAATCACCGAAGTCCCCCAGTCCTCTGACACCTTGAGGTACTCACGATACACTTTTGCCTGCTCATACGACCAGGAATCAAAAACAATGGCAATGGCTTTTTCCAATTGGCGTATGGGGTCCTGTTCAAACTCCTGGTGGTGCGCCCCAAGCACATCCTTGTAGGCAAACGCCAATTCTTTCATCTCCTCCGTGCTCAGGCCTGTTTTGTATTTCACCCGGTATTTCTTTTTGTGGCCGGAAATGACCTTGTCAAAGACATCCCTATGAATATCATGGGCCATACCCCAGTTCTGCAGCAGGCGACGATAGGAGTCCCATGCGGCCCATCCAAACCCCGGTTTTCGGCTCAACTGTTCGGCAATTTCATCATTCATGCCCACATTGATGAGTGTCACCATGGCGCCGGGCATGGAAACAGCCGCTCCGGATCTCACGGACAACA
>JAFCZI010000227.1 GCA_019314425.1 Deltaproteobacteria bacterium
CCCTCCTACCCCAACAGCCTGCCGGAAATGATCATGAAGAATGTTTTAAATCAGGTTGTGCCGGCGGGCGCAAACTGTTCATCCCTGGGGGTGGGGTTCATTAACGCCGAAGGGGTGGTGGCGCTCAAATCCGCCGTTACGGACGGAAAACCTCCCGTCACCAAGATGGTCACCGTTATCGGGAAAAACGAGAAGACACAGGTTGTCAGGGTCCGCGTGGGAACCCCCATCAAGGCAGTTCTCCAGGCGCTTCAGATTCCCTTGGAACAGGGCGACAGGCTGGTGATCGGCGGCCCCATGACCGGAAAAAGCATTTATACGGAAGACATGCCCGTTTTACAGGATACGGATGCCATCATGGTACAGGGCAAAGACCAGCTCGCACTCAATGCGAACGACCCGTGCGTGAATTGTGGAGAATGCATCAGGGCGTGCCCTGTCCGCATTCCCGTCAATATGCTGGTGCGCCTCCTTGAGAACAGCCGTTATGAGGAAGCCGCCCAGGACTACGACCTCCTTTCCTGTATTGAATGCGGGCTCTGCAGTTACGTATGCGAAGCGAAAATCCCTGTTTTTCACTACATCATGCTGGGGAAATATGAACTTACGCTGATGGAAGAAGCGGAGGAAAGCGTTAATGGATAACCGGAAGCTGTTTGTCAGCTCACATGCTCCCTACTGGCACAACGGAAGCAGCATTGCCATAAAAAGCTACAATATCATGCTGGCCGCCCTTCCCGCCGTGGCACTGGGCATCTATCAGTATGGGATGCCGGCCCTGGGTGTGGTCGCTTTTTCCATATCCTGCGCCATGATCTGGGAACTCATCATGAACCTGGTCATGAGACGGCCGGTGAGCATCGGCGACGGGAATGCCGCCGTTATCGGACTGATGTTCGCCATGCTCCTGCCCGCCGCCACCCCCTGGTGGGTGGTGTTCATCGGCACATTCCTGGCCATTGTGGTGGGAAAACAGATCTTTGGCGGCATCGGGTGTAATCCACTCAATCCGGCCCTGGTAGCCATTGCCATGATCTTCCTGTCCTGGAAAGGCATCCTGGAATTTAACGAGGCCCTGCTCAATTACGAGCTGGGGTTTCCCATGACCTATCCCCTGGCCACCCTGAAATACCTCGGTGTGGAAGCGGTTTCGGAATATGGGGTGAGCGACCTGCTCATGGGCTGTCATACCGGGGGTATCGGCGCTACTTTCGGTCTGGGCCTGATCCTTGGAGGGATTTATCTGATCCTGCGAGGCCTCATCCGCTGGGAAATCGCCATCTCCTTTCTAGCCGGCGTATTCATCACCGCCCTTCTGTTCAATATGGCGAACCCCGAAGCCTATGCCGGACCGGTTTTTCATCTTCTGACCGGCTACACACTCATCGGCGCATTTTTTCTGGCCACCGAAGATTCATCTTCGCCGGTTAATTTCATTCCCATGTTGCTTTACGGTGCGCTGGCCGGACTTCTCACGGTGCTGATCCGCAATATCGGCGCCATGGTGGATGGTGTTGTATTCGCCATTCTCATGCTGAATCTCGCCAACCCATTACTGGACAAAATCAGGCCGAAGGCCATTGGAAAGGAGATGGAAAATGCGTGATATGTTTAAACTGTTCATTGCGATTGTGATCTTCAGCGCCATCTCTGGGGGCGTATTGGCCGCCGTTCAAAATGCCACCCAGGACCGCATTGAGTATCAGCAGCTCGTCTTTGTCAAAGGCCCCGCCATCAACCTCATTATGGAGGGCTGCACCAACGACCCACTGCAGGATCGGTTCAAAATCATGGATCAAGACAAAGAAAGGGATTTCTTTGTGGGGGAGTTCGACGGCAAGAAAAATGTGGTGGCCTTTGAAACTTACGGCAAGGGATTCGGGGGCGACATCGGCGTCATCACGGCGGTGAATGTAGACACGGACAAAATTATCGGTGTCGCGGTAACCACCCACAGCGAGACACCCGGCGTCGGGTCCAAGGCGAAGAGCGACCCCGGGTTTAGCAGCCAGTTCAAGGATCAGCCCATTACCGAGATCTTTAAGGTCAAAGCTGATGGTGGGCAAATTGATGCGATCAGCGGTGCTACCATATCATCTCGCGGCGTCGCCGGTGCCGTTGCACAATCAGGAGAAATTTACAAGCGCTTGAAAAACGATCTCAAAAACAAATTGAAAGCGTCTCAAGGATAGGGGGATAACATCAGTTATGGCAAAAACGGTTGTTCAAGAATTCACAAAAGGACTCTGGGCTGAAATCCCACCCTTTCGACTGGTCTTGGGTCTCTGCCCCGTGCTGGCCGTGACCAAGGGCGTGGAAAACGGGATCGGCATGGGGGTAGCCACCACTTTCGTTCTCGTATGCTCCAATGTCCTCATATCAATGCTTCGGAACGCTATTCCCAAGAAAGTGAGGATTGCTTGCTTTATCGCGGTCATCGCCACCTTCGTGACGGTTGTGGAACTGTTGATGCAGGCATTTGCTTATCCGCTTTTCCTCAAGCTGGGAATTTTCATTCCCCTGATCGTGGTGAACTGTATCGTGCTGGGGCGTGCGGAGGCCTTTGCGGCCAAAAACAAGGTCATTCCCTCTTTTGCCGATGGGCTCGGTATCGGCCTTGGGTTCACCCTCTCCCTGGGCGCGCTGGGTGGCATCCGGGAGATACTCGGAAATGGCACATTTTATGAGATTCCGGTCTTTGGACCGTCGTTTCAGCCTTTTGGCTTTATGGTTCAGGCGCCGGGCGCATTTGTATGTCTGGGGCTCATGTTGTGTATCATGAATATGATGGGAAAGAAATAGGATCAAGGAGTAGATGATGACCGACTACCTCATACTGATTGTCAGTTGTATTTTCGTCAACAACATCCTGTTGATGCAATATCTGGGGAACTGCCCCTTCCTGGGCGTATCCAAAAGAATGGAAACAGCCACAGGCATGGCCATGGCGGTGGTTTTTGTATTGGTCCTGGCGGGCTCCATCACCTGGATGGTGGACAATTTCCTGTTAAAGACGTTTGATCTGGAATACCTGCGAACCCTTACCTTTATCCTGGTGATCGCATGCCTGGTGCAGTTCGTGGAAATGTTCCTCCGGAAATCCATCCCCACGCTTTATGCCGGACTCGGCATATTTCTGCCCCTCATTACCACCAACTGTGCCGTGATGGGTGTATGCCTCATCAACATCATGGAGGAGTACACCTTCATGCAAGCCCTGGTCGCCTCCTTCGCCTACGCCATTGGTTTCGGCCTGGCCCTGGTCCTCTTCGCGGGCCTTCGGGAACGCATTGTCCTGGCACGGGTACCCAAACCGCTTCAGGATACCTCTATCGGGCTGGTGACTGCGGGGATGCTTTCCCTTGCCTTCTTTGCCTTTAAGGGGATGGTGTAGGCTCTCTTTTTTCCGTAACTTAATAAAAAAAATGGGATTCCCTGCGCATAAGGAAATCCCATTTTTTGTGACGGTTTACGGTTTACAGTTGCCGGTTCGCGGTTGAACCCTTGTTGCAATGCGCGTCATCCTGGGCCGGTATTTCCGGTTGGCCAAAGGCGTTTTGTCAAAGCGCCTCAAAAGAATAAACGTGACACCCATGGCCAGAAACCCCAGCACAATGGAACAGGCTGTCGCATTTAAGCCAAAGCTCGGCGCCAGCAGCGTTCCACCCACATACGCGCCGCCGATCAGCGCCACCACGGGGATAAAATACACATAGAGTGAGACAAGCAGAAAAGTCCCGGACGGAACGCTGACCTCAACCCGATCCCCTTCAACCGCTTTCAGACGGTTGTCCACTTCGATTTCCATGGGCTCTCCGCCATGCACGTCGCATGAATCACGGGATTCACATGAGGAACAGGCGGAACTCTTCTGAATTCGAACGGTGGCTTTTCGGCCCGAAATTTTATCGATAACACCCTGTTCGGTAATCATTTGTGGCTATTCTCCCTGTTTGTCGATATCATACCATGATGGCGTCGTAAAAAGTCCCATCTACTGCGTTGCAGTGATTTTTTAGAATCTCAACATACTACATGTATGCCCTACGATCCTGAAAAACCACTACGCCTTGTATATGGAACTTTTTACAACGCCATCTGTAGATAGATTCGTGACTTTTTACGAGGCAATCATACCATGAAACCTTCAAAAATCAACCGAGAACAGAGCATCCCTCCATGACGGCACTATTGAAAATCCCCGCTTCTGAGATAAAAGAGCGCATACAGAACCTTCAGGCAAGCATGCAACAACGTGAAATAGAAGGGTTTCTCATCGTTCAGCGGGTGGACCTGCTCTATTTCGCCGGAACAGCGCAAAACGGGTTCCTCTACATCCCCGCCCAGGGAGATCCGCTTCTCTTGATCAAACGGTATGCACCCAGAGCCAGAGAAGAATCATCCATTACCGATATTATCGAAATTTCATCGCCTAAAGACGTACCGGGGCGAATTATCGATATTTACGGCCGTCTGCCAAAAG
>JAFCZI010000228.1 GCA_019314425.1 Deltaproteobacteria bacterium
GCTTATGTCCTTACCCTGATAGGCGGCAGCGGGATATTAGGCAGGATTATGATCGGCAGAGCCTGCGACATAATCGGGAGCAAAACTATGCTCGCTTCATGCATGATTGTTCAGGCGCTCTTGCTGTTTTCGTTGATCCAGGCAGAAAGCTTGTGGGCATTTTATGTGATTGCAGCACTTTTCGGTTTGACATACGGGGGCGCCGTGCCTGCCATCGTCATGAGGATTTCGGAATTCTTCGGCATACGCTCATCCGGAACAATTTTAGGCGCCCTTCTCTGCGGGTCGACGGCGGGCGCGGGTATCGGAGCGCCCTTTGCCGGATATATATATGACGTCACCGGCGGTTACGCCATCGCTTTTCTAACCGGTGGGATCGTCTTAACCGTGGGAGCTGTTCTGAGTTTTATTGTCAAGCCACCTGAAAAAAAGCTTATCTGAGATAATGAGTTCGCAAAGGGCTCCCGAAAGAACCGGCTGCTAAAGCAGATATTCGAATCATCGGCTCGAATTGCGTGGGAAAGATTTAGGAAACTACTCCCACTCAATAGTGCTCGGTGGTTTGGAAGAGATATCATAAACCACCCGGTTAACCCCCTTGACGCTGTTGATGATCCGGTTGGAAATTCTGCCCATCACCTGGTAAGGGATCTTCGACCAGTCGGCGGTCATGGCATCCAGGCTGTCCACAACCCGTACGGCAATCACATGTTCATAGGTTCGTTCATCACCCATGACGCCGACAGTGCGGACCGGCAAAAGCACCGCAAAAGACTGCCATACCTTTTCGTAAAGTCCGGCTATTTTGATTTCATCCAGCACGATGACATCCGCCTCCCGCAGGATGGACAGCCTTTCGGGGGTGATCTCCCCCAGGATTCGGATGGCAAGACCGGGACCGGGAAACGGTTGACGCATAACCAGTTCCCTCGGGAGCCCCAGCTCAATACCCACCTCACGCACCTCATCCTTGAAAAGTTCCCGCAGCGGTTCCACCAGTTTCAGGTTCATCACTTCGGGAAGCCCCCCCACATTGTGGTGGCTCTTGATGGTGGCGGAAGGACCCTTGAAAGATACGCTTTCAATCACGTCCGGGTACAGGGTACCCTGGGCCAAATACTTGGCCGAACCCAGTTCAGCCGCCTTTTTTTCAAAACAACGGATAAACTCCCGACCGATGATCTTTCGCTTTTCTTCGGGGTCCGTCACGCCTTTCAAAGACCCAAGGAAAAGTTCCGAAGCATCCACCAGATGGAGATCAATACCGTAATATTCCTGAAACACCTCCACTACTTTTCGGGCTTCCCCTTTTCTCAAAAGGCCGTTGTCCACCAGGATGCAGGAGAGATTATCCCCAATGGCTTCATGAAGGAGCACGGCGGTTACCGAAGAATCCACACCCCCGGAAAGCCCACAGATGACCCGCTCATTGCCAAGCTGTGCACGCATGGCCTCCACTGTTCTGCGAACAAAGGAGGCCATGGTCCAAGACGGCTCGCAACCGCAGATGTGAAAGAGAAAATTGGCCAGAATTTTGGGACCCTCGGGCGTATGGGCCACCTCCGGATGGAATTGCACGCCAAAAAACCGCCGGGACGTATCAGCCATGGCCGCCACAGGGCTGTTCTTGCTACCGGCAAGGGCCTCAAACCCTTCCGGCATCTGATCAATACGATCCCCATGACTCATCCATACCGTCCACTCGGCATCCTTCTCAAATCCATGAAACAGATCCCGGTCATCCCGGATGGTCATGGTGGCGTTTCCGTATTCGCGATCACCCGACTGGGCCACCACACCGCCCCGCAAATGGGTCATAAACTGCATCCCGTAACAGATGCCCAATACGGGCATGCCGAGATCGAAGATGCCGGCATCCGCAAAGGGCGCATCCGTGTCATAAATGCTGGCGGGTCCGCCGGACAGGATAATGCCTTTGGGAGAAAAAGCCTCGATCGCCTCCAACGTCATGTTAAAGGGGTGAATTTCACAATAGATCTTGGCCTCGCGCACCCTCCTGGCGATGAGCTGCGTATACTGTGAACCAAAGTCCAGAATCAGAATTTTCTCTGCAAAAAAATCAACATCCATCGTATATACCTTCCGCTGACCTCTGTCGGGCGGGCACAGGGGCCTGCCCCTACATGTTCCATTTTCAGTCCTCTGTCCTTTGACCCCGGCTATTCTATTCGATAGTTGGGCGCCTCTTTCGTGATAATCACGTCGTGGACATGGCTTTCCTGAAGACCGGCGGGTGTAATCTGTATGAATTGTGGTTTGGTCTGCAAGTCCGCCATATTGCGGCATCCCAGATACCCCATTCCGGACTTTAGCCCCCCCACCAGTTGATACACCGTATCGGCCAGAGCGCCCCGATAGGGCACACGACCCACAATACCCTCCGGCACCAGTTTTTTGTCCTGCTCCGTCTTCTCCTGAAAGTACCGGTCCCGGCTCCCTTCCTTCATGGCCTCCAGGGATCCCATGCCCCGGTAAACCTTGTAGGTTCGACCCTGAAACAGGATGGTCTCACCCGGGCTTTCCTCGGTACCCGCAAAAAGGCTCCCGATCATAACCGAATCGGCGCCCCCCGCCAGGGCTTTGGTGATATCACCGGAAAACTTGACCCCCCCGTCCGCAATAACGGGGATACCGTGCTTGCGCGCTTCTTCCGCACAATCCATAATAGCCGTCATCTGCGGGACACCGATTCCCGCCACAACCCGGGTGGTACAGATGGAACCCGGCCCCACACCCACCTTGACCCCATCCACCCCGGCATCCACGAGGGCTTTCGTGGCTGAAGCGGTGGCCACATTGCCGGCAATGAGTTCCAGGTCCGGAAAGGTCTTTCTGACAAGGGCAACCGAGTCAATCACCATCTCGGAATGTCCATGGGACGTATCCACCACCACCACATCCACGGAGGCGTCCACCAGGCTTTGAATTCTCTCCAGGGTATCCGCCCCCACCCCCACTGCGGCGCCGACACGCAAACGCCCCAGATCATCCTTGCAGGCATGCGGATATTTTTTGATCTTTTCTATATCTTTAATGGTAATGAGACCCACCAGCTTGCCGTTATCATCCACCACCAGAAGTTTCTCAATGCGCCGCTTATGCATAATCGCCTTTGAATCTTCCAGGGTAATACCCGTTTTTGCCGTGGCAAGATTTTCCTTGGTCATCACCGACCCCACAGTATGGTCCAGGTTGGTTTCAAACCTCAGGTCCCGGTTGGTGATAATCCCCACAAGGCTTTCGCCCTTCACCACCGGCACACCGGAAATCTTGTATTTCTCCATGATGTCAAGGACCTCATGGATTTTCCGTTCGGGCTCAATGGTGATGGGATCGACGATCATGCCGCTTTCAGACTTTTTGACCTTTTTGACCTCCAGCGCCTGTCTCTCAATGCTCATGTTCTTATGGACAAACCCGATCCCGCCCTGTCTGGCCATGGTAATGGCCGTTTCAGCTTCCGTTACCGTGTCCATGGCCGCCGAGACAACGGGGATGCTGAGCCGAACGTTGCGGGACAACCGGGTCTGCACATCGACTTCAGTGGGCAACACAGCCGATCGATCCGGAATCAGAATGAGGTCGTCAAAGGTATAACCAAATTGAATATTCTTTTTATCCATGTTGTTCTCCTTCAAGAAAATCCATCAAAGCCCCCTCCAAAAGGTCGGACAGGCTGACCACCAGCTCATGGGTACCCAGATGCCGTAAAATTTCCGCCGCCCCGGCAGCACCCGCCACCATAACCTGAGCCCGACCCGAATCCAGCCCCAGATATTTTATCCTTTGGACCACCGATAAACAGCGCATTTTATCCAGGCAGGTCTCAATTTGAAAAAGCGTCAACTGAATGCCGTTGAGCCTCTCGGGGGCAATTTCATTCAACAAAATGCCATTGTGCATGGCGCAAAGCGCCGTTATCGTGCCGCCGGTCCCGATCACCGGTCCGTTTGCCGGAAAAGGCGGACACGTTTGTTCCAAAGTCTGGTGGATATATTCCGTAAGGGCCTTCATTTCCACATCCGCCGGCGGATCCGATGGCAAAAAAGCTTTTGTCAGCACCATGGCGCCCAATGGAACGGATTTCACCGCCGGGCCATTGTCCCCGTGGCACAAAAACTCCGTGGTCCCCCCACCCAGATCAAAGACAAAGAAGGGGGGATGGTTAATGCCAAGCGCGCCAAGGGCGCCTTTACCGGTCAGCTGCGCTTCCTTTTCACCGGATATGGCCGAAACACGAAGGCCACTTTCCTCGAAAATTTCCTTTAAAAATCCATTTCTGTTTGCGGCTTTCCTGACAACGCCCGTGGCCACGGCAACAACCCGTTTGACCTGCCACTCCTCGATGATCCGTGAGAAATCCTTGAGAACCCCTACCGCACGCGCTGACGCTTCCGTCGAAATTCGCTTCAAGACCGGATCGAAGTCCCCTGCCAGGTAGATGTAGGACCGCTTACGCA
>JAFCZI010000030.1 GCA_019314425.1 Deltaproteobacteria bacterium
TGCTGGGCACTTTTCCATCTTTGGTGCAAAAAAAGACCATGCCCCACAATTCCAATTCCCTTTGGTGTCAGAGGTGGACCGGACCACGTCATACGCTGTAAAATTGGCCAGCGAAGGAAGCGGCACTTCCTACCAGGTCACAGGCTGGACTCTTCATCGAAGATGAAATTCCATTCCGGGCCAGTCAAACGATCTTGAGTGGCGGTGGTTATCAGTTGCATTGGTTATTCTCAGAGCCCTATCTGATCCAAGATGAAAATGATCTGGAATCCTTCAAAACCCTATCAAGCAGCTTTCAAAAAACGATTATTGCCAAGGGCAAAGCCCACGGATGGAAGCTTGACAATACAAGCGACCCGGCAAGGTTATTGCGAATTCCCGGTACTATGAATTTCAAACATGACCCGGTGATGGTGGAGGTGATTCAATGAATGCGAACTATCGCTATAAACCGGAATCATTTCTTGAGTGGATCACCCTGGAAGAGCCCAAACAAGCCGATGGTGCCAAGGTATCCCATGAGACCGACCCCAAAAGCATGCGCCTGTGGAAAAGGCCCTCCAGGCGTGTGAATTCTTACGCCATTGGCGGGATCATGCAGCAACACTGAGCTGTTACCCGAGAGACCACTATCAGGCTCAATGAATGGTGCCGGCCAATGGCAGAGGGGGAACAGTTTGACAGCGAATGTTTCGAGCTCCCCGCCTTCCTGGAAGGGTTGACCGCCAGAAGCCAAAGCGGTTTTGAATATGCGCCCTTGAAGCCCGGATACTACAAAATCATGGAACCGGCCTTTAGTTATATGGTTCTTGGCTGGTATCCCGCACAGGGCAACACTCAGCTAATAAGCCGGGAATGGCTCAGAGCCGATTCGGGGGCCATGTTACCGCCTGATGAGCTTCTTATTGAGGAACTGACCACACCCACCTATGAGGTCACCAATGGCAAGGTAAGGGTGATGAAAAAGGACGTTATGAGGGACCTGCTCAAACGGTCTCCAGACAGGGCCGATGCTTTATGCCTGACCTTCGCTCCGAGCTCAAACTTCTTTGACAACTGCGAGATGCTTGATTATCCGATAAAACGACCCCCGGGTTGATGGAAGATATTTCGGTTATGCCAGAAAGCATTCGTATTAAAGCGATGAACCAGAGCATAGCAGGCTTTCCTATTTGGGGGCAGACCTTCCCCTGTTTGGTGATTGGCATAGGGCAGTACTCGGACCCGTGAGACACCTTGGGCGCCGGAACCCTATATGTGAAAGTGGGCCTTTGTGAAACATTCCACATTTCTCTTGACGCTAAAAAATCTTTGTGGGATAATTTTTCGATTAGGGAGGAAAAAACTATGGCAGACGAAAAACAACCGGAAGTTGAACAAAGCATTGACGTTACCTTAGCCCCAAGTGACGACATTATTCCGCACCGTGTTTATTCCAACTATGTGCAAGTCACACAAACGCCACACGATTATAGCTTAAGGTTTTGCGATGCAACACCTATATATGATGTAGAAAAAGTTGCTGAAAACGATGGGGTCTTCCCGATCCCGGTAGTCGCTGAAATAGTTATCCCACTTGAGGTAATGCCAAGCCTTATAAAAACGCTTCAGGCCCAATACGAGAAACGTCTTAAAATTTCAAAAGGGGAACAGCGTAACGAAAATGCCGTGCAAGAGTAAAGGAATGCTCCGCTTTCTGTCACAGGAGGATAAGGATATTTTCTTGTCCGAAATCGTTGATGCTGCAATGGTTTCAATTGAAAACCAGTCCCTTGATGCTATTCAAGAATGCCTGAGTAAATGGGAAGATACAGTGGAGATACTTAGTATTCCTGGCATGAAAGAACGAGCATGGGAACAGTTTGAAAAACTTAAGGCAAGAGGTTGTATCAACTAATAAATGGAAAAATGGATTATTGATACAGCGTTTAAAGAAGATGCAAAAACCTCAATAAAGGCACACCACCGAGCCTTAAAAAAGTGGCCTAAATTTGAAGCCGACGTAGCAGGAAATCCATTTTTCCACCCGAAACATCGCAGGATTGCGAAGTTAGACCTCCCCTCCTTTCCAAAGGGTTCTTACCGTTACAGAGATGATCCATTGAGAGTAGTATATTATCCCAACAAGAAAGACCGCACTGTTTATCCTTTGGCTGCTGATACCACAACCAATATAGCATACAAAAAAAGATCGAAAAGCTAACCCCGCAACATAATTTCCACCAACCACCTACGAGTGTTTTTTTGTGCCCGTTTCCCACACTTCTATCTGTTCTTCAGGGGTTTCAAGTTTGGTGAGGGGGCGGGCTTGACGTTCGTTGGTTGGCTGAATGGGTACCGTGGTACCCAAAGATTTTACAACCGAAGCAGATGCAATGAGCTTATTGGTGTAATTCCTGTCCATATCCCACCGATCCCGACAGTAACCCTCAAACGTCTCATAACTCTCACGGTAAAGCCGGGAACCCCTAATCTCGACAATGCCATCTCTAACAAAAAAGGCCACCAAAACAGCGGATGACCTGCGTACTATGCAGGGCCGGGTTTCAACGACCTTTATTTGTCAGCCTGGGGGGACGACCGTACTTATCCCCCGTACGAGAGCAACAGAGATGCTACCTCCCCAGTGGGTCTTCCCGGTGGTCAGGGGGCCCTTGGGTTTATGAAAGGCTGTAGGAAATAGGAGTCCCAAAGGGTTGCGGTCTATGGATGGTGTATAGGGAACCCAGCCAACCAGCCGACCGAACCACCCCCACCCCCTAAATCATCAGAAAAGGGATTCCTTAGTTGTTGCCTCATATCATCACCCCCCGTACCCACGCCCTGCCCTCTGGCCCCACATAGCAGCTACCCATTACCTGTCAGTGCTATCTCTCAGCACTGGCATACCTGTTGCCTCCACCCCCCCCCCGTTCCCTCTCTTCTACCTGGCTGGCCCTACCAGTTTGCCAGACAGATAATAACCCGCCTTGATTCTCAAGTTGAATCCGGCAATTGATAATTAACCCGATGCTTCTCGGGACCTGGGTTCACCAGAGGCACGAGGTGAGGCGTTCGCCGATAGAATGTTGACATGGACCAAATCAGCTGGCTTTCAGAGATGGGGCCGGGTTTTTGTTTTGTGGGGTTGGTTTCTAGTATAATATAGTATAGGTTTCCAACGTTGTTTTTTGTGGGGTATGGATACTTATTTCATTTTGAGTTTTCCAAGAGAAATAATCCTGATTCTATAATTTTTTCATTGCGTGCAGGAATATTATGAACCCCATAAAAAGGACCATTTTCAGGGTGGGTGTGGGGTATGGGTTTTCAGGGAAAAAAAAGGGGTCACGTTTTTAACGTAACCCCTTGCTTTTATGCTGGTAGTCCCAACGGGACTCGAACCCGTGTCGCCGGCGTGAGAGGCCAGTATCCTAGACCACTAGACGATGGGACCTGATAAATGGCTGGGGGACGAGGATTCGAACCTCGGTCAATGGGACCAGAACCCACCGTATTGCCCCTATACGATCCCCCAGCAGAGTTATATATTCTATCATGTTTTTAGTAAAAGTCAAGCCAAAAAAACGGTAAGCGCCGGGGGGAGGGGGATATGCCGGCGATAATGGAGGGTTATGGCTTTACCTTCCAGCATCTCACCCAGTGGTCCCCGTTAAAACGGGTAAATCCGATCTCCTCATTCCTGCACCTTTCTTCTACCTCGGGACATCTTCCCTGAAACTTACAGCCCGGCGGCGGATCCAAAGGGCTTGGTACCTCACCGCTAAGCGGCGTAACCGCCGCAGAAGGGCCATCGATATCAATTTTCGGAACAGCCGAAAGGAGCGCCAGGGTGTAGGGATGAAGTGGCTTTTCAAAAAGATCCTCAGTCCCGGCGTACTCCATGATGTGCCCCAGGTACATGACGGCCACGCGGTCGCTGAGGTAACCCACCACATTGAGGTCGTGGGAAATAAAAAGATAGCTGAGCCCCAGCCGGTCCTGCAAGTCCTTGAGCAGGTTGATAATCTGGGCCTGTATGGACACATCCAGGGCCGAAATCGGTTCATCGCAGATCACGAGGGATGGGTTAACGCTCAACGCCCGGGCCACCCCCACCCGCTGGCGTTGCCCCCCGCTGAATTCATGGGGGAAGCGATCCGCACTGCCGGGCCAGATGCCCACCATTTCCAGCAGTTCATCGCGGCGGGGTTTGCGCATGCCCCTTGAAAGACCGATACACCGAAGCCCCTCGTCAATGCTCTGACCGATGGTCATTCGGGGGTTGAGAGAACCATAGGGGTCCTGGAAAACAATCTGGATCTCTTTCCTCAAAGGCCGCATTTCTTTTGCCGAAAAATGGCTGATATCAAGGCCCTTGTAGATGATTTTCCCGGCGTCCGGTTCCAGCAGTTTGAGTATCAGGCGCCCCACCGTCGATTTGCCGCACCCGCTTTCGCCCACAAGCCCCAGACTTTTTCCCGCCTCAATTTCAAAGTCAACCCCGTCCACGGCCTTGACCTGGGCCGCGACCCGTTGAAAAAGCCCCCTGTGAACGGGGAAGTATTTTTTGAGGTCTTCCACTTTCAGGGTAAAGGAATTGGTTTTGTTGTCTGTTTGTACCATCATCCGTTTCTTTAACCGTTTAGGGTTGCCAAGCCACTTTCTACAGCGCTTGAGCCAAAACCGGGCAGCGGCTCCAGTGACCATTTCCCAATGATATCATTTCAGGCAGCACGGTTTTGCAGTCCTCGACCCCATGGGAACACCGGGGATGAAAAGGGCACCCTTCCGGCTTGTAGGCGGGATTGGGTACCGTACCGGGAATATTATGAAGCCGCTGCCCCCGTTTTTCCCGGTCGGGCAGTGAGGCCAGAAGCCCCCGGGTGTAGGGATGAAGGGCGTTTCCGAAAACTTGCCGCGTATCCCCTTCTTCCACAATGAGCCCCGCATACATGACGTACACCCGGTCCGCAATCCCGGACACGACACCCAGATCGTGGGTGATATACAGGATGGACATGGAAGCTTTTTCCTGAACGGACTTGAACAGGTTCAGAATTTGCGCCTGCACAGTGACATCCAGCGCGGTTGTGGGTTCGTCGGCAATGATCAAATCCGGGTTGCAGGCCAGCGCCATGGCAATCATGACCCGTTGCCGCTGTCCACCGCTCAACTGGTGGGGATAATCCTTGAGGCGCTGTTCCGGCGACGGCATTCCCATGTCTCTCAAAAGCTGAACGCACCGAGCATCCAGCGCATCCTGTCCGATCACTTCGTGCGTACTGATGGCCTCACCGATCTGGTCCCCAATGGTAAAAACAGGGTTCAGGGAGGTCAGCGGCTCTTGAAAAACCATTGATATCTGGTTGCCCCTGATCTTCTGCATGGCGGTATCATCCAACGCCAGAATGTCTTTGTCTTTGAAAATAATGCGCCCGCCCACAATTTTCCCGGGCGGGCTGGGAATTAGCCCCAGCGCGGAGAGAGCCGATACCGTCTTTCCGCACCCCGATTCCCCCACCAGGCAGACCGTCTCCCCGGCATGAATGGTATAACTTACCCCGTCCACGGCCCGTGAGATCTTATCCCGGCCATAGAAATAGACCTTCAGGTCTTGTGTTGAAAGAAGTGGTTTTTCAGAACGTGTCAATTCAGATTCCAAGATTTAAAAATGGCCCCTATTCCTGGTTCAACTTCGGGTTCAAAGCGTCTTTCAGGCCCTCTCCAAAAAGGTTGAAGCAGAGAACCACAATCAAAATCGCGATTCCCGGAATGAAGGTCAACCAGGGGGCATCAAAAATAAAGCGTTTGCCATCGGAGAGGATATTCCCCCATGTGGCATACGGCGGGGGAACGCCGAAACCTAAGAAGCTGAGGCCCGCCTCGGTCAAAATAGCAGTGGCAATGCCGATGGTGGACGACACCAGAACCGGGGCAATGGCGTTGGGCATCATGTGGCGAAAGATAATTCGAAAATTGCCCACCCCCAGGGCTTTGGCGGCGCTGACAAAATCTTGTTCCCTCAGAGAGAGAAACTCGGCCCGCACAAACCGGGTGGTTCCCATCCAACTGGTCAATCCAATGATAATCATGATATTGTAGATGCTGGCAGGCAGCAGTGCCACCACCGTCAGGATCAGAAAAAAGCTCGGAAAGCAGAGCATGATGTCCACCATGCGCATGATGAGGGTATCAAAGGAAAAGGCGGTTTTTCGAAGCCAGCCCGGCATGAAATGGTGGTGTTTTGCGCGCTTGGCCGTCAAAGACAAGATAAAACTGAAAACGCCCACCCCAACGAGGCCGCAGCCGAGCTTGATCCATCCCAGAAGAAAAAAAATGATACCCGATAAGAGCAAAAGAACACTCAGAATTTGATCGTAGCAAATCCCCCCCTGCCCGTAATACCCCGCAAGCCCACCCATGAAAATGCCCACGATGACGGCAATGCCCACCGCCACAAACCCCACCGTCAGGGAAACCCAGGCGCCTTGAAGCATCCGTGCAAACACGTCCCGGCCCAGGTCGTCGGTTCCCAGCAGGTATAGGCCGAGGGTGGGTGCCTCATGGGCTTTAAGCGTTTCAAGGTTGGGCCGGCTGAAGGGCGGCAGCAGTTTTTCCTGAAGCCGAACCAGGGCGGGATTAAACACGGGGTCCTGGCCGGAAGTCAACACAACCCCCGCCACGGCGGTGATGAAAAAAGCCAGGAAAATCACAAGCCCCACAAGGGCCAGGCGATTCTGGTTAAACAGTTGAAACCGTTCTGCAAACCTGGACTGCTTCGGCGCCTGGGGGCCGTCTAAAATTTCAGTGTTTTGGGTCAATGGTTTTTCCATCATTAAAGCCTTATCCTCGGGTCCACAGCCAGATAAAGCAGGTCTGAGATAAAGGTTCCTGCCAGAACCAGCACTGCGGAGAGGAAATTGACGGTCAGAATAATGGGGTAATCCCTGGCCAGAATGGCTTCATAAGCCATCCTCCCCATCCCCGGCCAGGAGAAAATAGATTCAATAATGACAGACCCGCCGATCAGACCCGGCAGAATCAATCCAAACATGGTGACAAAGGGTAGCAGCGCGTTTCGAAGGGCATGTTTGTAGTGGACTTGATCCGGTGGAAGCCCCTTGGCCCGGGCGGTTCGAACATAGTCCTGTCCTTCCACCTCAAGCATCTGGCTTCGCACGTACCGGGAGAGAACCGCGATGCCCCCCGTGGCGCCCAGAAGAGAGGGGATGAGAAGATGCCAGATTCGATCCATAAAAAGATTGGGCCAGGACGCATCCCCCATGCCGAATGTCTCCATGCCGATCACCGGTACATGCAAAACCCTCACCACGAGAATAATCAGAATGTAGGCGAAAAAGAAGCCGGGGATCGAAATCAGAAAATAAGAAAAAAACGTGGCGCTGCGGTCGTAAATGCCGCCCCTGTGAATGGCCGACCGGATGCCCACCGGAAAAGAGAGGGTCCAGGTCAGAAGTGTACCGACAATAAACAGGGGAAGGCTGTTTAAAAACCGTTCCCAGATTTTACCGAGTACCGACTGATTGTCTTTCCAGGAGACGATTTTCCCCGTAAAAAGATCCCGATAAAAATAGACATACTGCTCATACAAAGGCTTATCCAGGTGAAATTCCTTATGAAACCGTTCCACCATCTCCGGGGTAAACTTCGGGTTCATGGGATCGATCTGGCTCGGTTCCCCCGGTGCCAGATGGATAATCAGAAATGACACGATGGATACAAAGAAGAGGGTAATGGTTTTTTGAATGACGCTTCGTCCGATAAATGAAAACATGAAAAATACCTAACGCGGGCTGTGCCCACAACCCAAATGGCTTCACACAAAGGCGCAAAGGTTTTCTTGTTTTTTGTAACAGAAAACTAGGAACTAAAGTTGTTTGAATGATTGGACATCCATAAATAAAAATATAGGAGGTCCAACCATGTTAGAAAATCTATTCACCTACCCGACCGTTCGTGCCCGTCAAAAAAAGGCACCGTTATTTGAGGAGCGCGATTGTTATCTTGCATATCGTGCAAAAGATGGGTGCGCACATCAAACTTTGTTGCGTATTGCCCGTGAGCTTCTCCAAATCGTTCAAGTACTCGATATTCCTTCTACACCGGATGTAAAGCCCAAACATATCAAATCAGCAGCAAACCGGTGGGCAAGGGAGCAATGTCGTCGTGGACGTGCCCACACTTTGAAATGGTCTCGCAGATTGTTCATTCAGGTGGCAACCGACTGGCGCCATTTCCTGGGCCGACTGGATAAGCTTACAGTGGCTCCCCCTTCGTTTGCCGGGTTTGCCCGCGGACTTCACTTCTGGTCAGATGGTTAATCTTTGGTCAGATGGGAATTGGACCTTCCAGCCCTCACCCATTGGGTAACAACAACCAATTTTATCCCGCTAACGCGGAAATCCCAAGATTTCGGATTTATCTTGGCGCGACGATGTTGGAACGGCAAAATTCTTAAGGCCTTCCGCCAGTTCCTTCAGTTTATCATCCACCCGTTGATTGATGGAACCTTTGGGATAGGACCCGTCCGCCTTTCTTGCTCCGGCTTTTTTTCCGGTCAAAATTTCAATGCCTTGATCGATGGTCTTAACGGGATACACATGGAATCGGCCCTTGCTGATCGCCTCCACCACGTCCTGCCTGAGCATGAGATCTTTCACATTGCTCTCGGGTATCATCACACCCTGCGAATTATGGGCGTCTTTTTTCCGGCAGCAGTCAAAAAAACCTTCAATTTTTTCATTGACCCCCCCGATGGCCTGGATCTGACCGTTCTGGTTCACCGAACCGGTCACGCCAAGACACTGTTTGACGGGAATCTCGGAAAGGCTGCTCAAAAGTGCGTAGATTTCGGTGGAAGAAGCGCTGTCGCCGTCCACGCCGCCATAGGATTGTTCAAACGCAATGCTGGCGCTCATGGTCAGGGGTTTGTCCTGGGCATATTTTTTCCTGAGATAGCCCCCCAGTATCAGCACTCCCTTGTTATGGGTACTGCCTGACAAATCCGCTTCCCGTTCAATGTTGATAATGCCGGCACGACCCATGGCGGTGGAGCAGGTAATGCGGGACGGTTTACCGAACATGTAATCGCCCATGGCATAAACCGCCAGCCCATTCACCTGGCCCACCACTTCGCCTTCAAGGTCGATCATGATTGTTCCGCGATCAATCATGTCCTGCAGGTGTTCCTCCACCATACCGGATCTGAATTTTCGGGATTCGATGACCTTTTCCACATGGTTTGCGGAAACCGTTGTTGCTTTCTCTTCGCCTGCCACATAATCGGCTTCTCTCACCAGATCGGTCAATTGTGGAAAACTGGTGGTAATCTTTTCCTGGCGACCCGTCATGCGAACAGCCTGTTCCATCAGGAGCGCCACCGCCGTCCGGTCAAAGGGTTTCAGCTTCTCCTCCATGGTTTTCATCCTGATGAACCGAGAAATTTGCTGAATGCTCTCGTCTGTTTTGTCCATGGCGGTGTCAAAATCAGCCCTCACTTTGAACACCTTGCGCATGTCAGGGTCATAATTGAGCAGCAGGTGATAGAGATAGGCATCTCCAATGACCACAATCTTGATATCCAGATCGATGGGCTCAGGCTTCAGGCCGCTGGTGGTAAACAGGTAAAAGGGATCATAGGTTTGAATTTCGAGTTTTTCACTTTTGAGCGCCCGTTTGAGCGCTTGCCACACGCCCGGCTCCTGGATGGCATCCAGAAGATTAATGATCAGGTAGCCGCCCAGGGCCTTTAAGAGAGACCCGGCCTTTATTTTACTGAAATCCGTGCGCCAGACGCCGGCCCGGTCTACAATCCGTTCGATGCTGCCGAAAATGTTGCGGTATGTGGGATAGCTCTCAACAACAACGGGGGGCGCATTCTGATCACTGTTGTCCACCAGCAGATTGACCTGATAAGGTTGGAAACGATCTCCATCGGCAGACAAGGGGGAGGGCATGCCCGGAATCTGAGGCGGTTGTTGCAGGTTGAAAATCTGCAGGTTGTCCGCCATATCTTCCAACATGTTTTGAAAATGGGTCTTAAGCCTTTTGTTTTTGTGCTTTTTGATCAGCGGTTTCGCCAGGTCCGACGCATTGTCCATGAAGGTCTGCCGGTCCATCTCTTCGATTTTTTCCTGGGCCTCTTTTTGCAGGTCTCTCAATTCAATGAAAATCTGTTCGACCCGTTCCTTAAGTTTGCCGTACTTTTCCTTCATGGTTTCAAATTCATCCCCGGGGAAACGGCCTTTCTCAACCATGGCTTCAACCTGGTCGAGGTGGATCGGGTTTCCGTCCACCAACGGCATTACCTCAGGGCGTTTGATTTGACCCACTTGAACATCCACCAGGGTAAACCCTTCTTTTTTGACCTTTTCATCGAGGCTTTTGAAAAGCCCTTTCCCCCTGGCCTCATAGGCCACCATGATTTCCTTCTTGGTGTTGATATACTCCTGGCTTTCAAAGATCATGGGAATCTGCTTTTTGAGCAATGTCACAAAGCCATGAACATCTTTCTTAAAACCGATTCCCTTACCACCCTTCAGGCGAAGGAGTATGGGGGCCTCGGGATTTTTGAAATTATTGATATAGCAGAGGTCATCCGGAACCCGCTCTTTTTCGGAGATCGCTTCCAGAACCTTCTTGACCGTGGACATCCGTCCACTGCCGGGCATGCCGGTGACAAAAACATTGTACCCCTGGCTGTTAATGCCCATCCCGAATTTGAAAGCCTCAACAGCCCTTTTTTGACCCACAATTTCATCCAGCGGTTCCAGGTCATCGGTGCTTTTAAAAGGCAGCGTAGCGGGATCAAGCCTCCAGCGGAGTTTATCGACGGGTACTTCCTCATAAGAAGTTTTTCCGGACATAGATCAATCTCCTTTTGGGTTCGTGTCCATCCGCAAATGGCCAATTTCCCCGATTTCGGTGTCAGGCTAAAGCGGACACACAGGTCCGCCCTTCTGTTTATTCACGGCACCCCTGGGAGACAGGTGAGCCATCCAGGTAAACCTGGCCCTGCGAGTCAAAAGCAAAACGTCCCCGGGCAATGAGTTCGATGGTGCGTGGAAATATTTTCCAGTCCCCCGCTTCCTTGAGTTGTTCCTGGTGGTGATCCACAACCCGTTCAAGCCGGCTGTGGTCTTTTTCTAAATCCTTCAGGGGTTCGGGAAGCATTACGGGAAGTGGATCGGAAACCATGAGAATAGGTCCCGTGTCCACGCCGTCGTCCGTCCACAGGGTTGAGGATCGCAGCACCCGTTCCCCGGCGTAAATGGCATCATGAACCGCCTGGTCTCCCACATATTTTCTGTTGCCGTGGGAATCCAGCAGCGAAAGGTCGGCCGGATGCACATTGACACATCGGCCAAGCGTCGTATAGCTCATATAGCCGCCGAGGGCGATGACATCAATATGAAAGACCTTCACCAGCGTCTCGGCCACCCGATCATAGGCCCGTCTTGCCGCAAGCCCTTCCTCGGTTGCAACGGTTCGCCTGATAGCGTTTCGGGAATGAAACACCCTGATGTCATAGGTGAAATAGGGCAGGCCATTTTCAAGCGCAATTTTTTCACCGGCAGAAACACCATCGGAGCGGTCGCTGAAAATAAAAACGGTCTCAAAGGGAGACCGGTCGTCCTGTGCCCCAAGGGCTTTCTCATGCGCCAGCAGCCGCATGATATTGGTGCCCGAACCGGACATGAAGGCGGCTACCCGCATGGGTCTTTGATGCTCCGCAGGGTCAAAAATGGGGGTCAGGGTCATGCCCTTTCCTCCCCGAGCAATACCTCAAAAGGCTTCATTTTGTAGGGGCTCCCCTGTTCAATGGCGGAAAGGACACTGCCGCCGCCTGTAAAATAGTAGGTCTTCGGGTCGTCAAGACCTTTCAGATAGTCACCGGGGCAGAGATTCCTCAGTTCCTGGAGCGTATCGCCACCCGCATAAAGTTTCGTGGCGGAAGTGTTCCGGTTAATGAGCTGATAAAGCGCTCGCGAACCTTCGAAAAACAGCGGCATCAGACCCATCACCGCATTCGCAAAAATGGTTCGGGCCGACCCGATGACCTCCATGATGTGCGGGTCCTGAAACGATTTTTCATGGACATCCAGGATATATTTCAGACGGCTGCCTTCTTTCAACTGCGCGGTTTCAACCCGGCGATACCCACCATCGGTTCGTTCCCCGGCGCTGTCCGACTCCACCAGCATCGGCATTTCCAAAATCTTTCCTTCGGTTCGATCCAGATCAACCAGTTCCTTTGCCAGCGCCTTGTCTTCCTCTGAAACCCCGTTGATGGTCGCCCCGTACTTTGCTGAAAGGAAGGTATTGTACATGAGCCCGCCGAGGATCAGGTGATCCACCGTGTTGTAAAGGGCCTTGAGGGGGCCGATTTTGGTGTCGTACTTGGCGCCGGCCACTACCCCCACAAAGGGTCTCTCCGGTTCCAGAACGTGATACAGGTTGGCAATTTCTTTTTGAAGCAGATTCCCTGCATATGAAGGCAGGCGGGTGGCCACATTGTAGGTGGACACTGCTACGCCCCAGGATCCAAATGCGTCATTCACAAAGACATCGGCCATGGCAGCCAATTCCGTTGCAAGGGTATCTTTTTCAGGCCCCTTGCTCTCTTCTCCCGCAAACCAACGTGAATTGGGGAGATAAACCATGTCAAACACGCCCTCTCGAAGGGCCTCAAGCGTTGGTTTTATGGAATCATCAATGTGGGTAATCCCCTTTTGGGGGTCCACGGGGAACTCCTGTGGGTGGATTTTAACGGGCAGTTTCTGTTCGAGATAGCGCACAATGGGCAATACGGACTGGTCTTCCCGGCACGAAATCATGCCGGTTTTTTTGTCCCTGGGACGGCCCACATGGCTCATGAGTATCGGCTTGCCCCCCGCCGCAGCGATGGCGTAAAGGGTGCCGATGGTGGCATCGATGCGGTACGGATCTTTGATGACACCCTTTTTCACCACGTTATGGTCTACCCGCAACAAAACCACCTTATCTTTCAGATCCGCTTGCTGGATCAATTTCAACCGGGGATCCAGTTTTCCTTTTTCCATTTGGCATCCTCCAAGATTTTGGTTATAAGACTCAATCACAAAAGAGTATATCTGGATATTCTTGCCGAATGGCACTGAAAAGTCAATAAGGATGATCATATGTTAGTGAGAAATATCAGTGATAAGGAAGTGCTGGATACCACCTATCTGGCCCATGGGGGCGCTATTGCGCAGATGATTCTGGATCGGCGAAACCTGCAAGAAATCGGCTTTCTGGCCATCGCCCGGCTTGACCCCGGGAAGGAAATCGAGGCCCACGTGGACCCCATGGAGGAGATCTATTTCATCCTTCACGGTACGGGAGAAATGACTGTGGGAGATGAAGCCCGGCCCGTGAAACCGGGAGATGCCATTTGGATCCCCGTGGGGGACAGCCATGCTCTGCTGAACACGGGCGAAGAGCAGTTCGTGGTCCTGGTGGTGGCTTCCCCGGCCTGATAGCGGGTCGGCGCTACTGAAAATTTACGGTTTTTTCCCTTGCTATGATAAGGGCTTTCTCTTATATTCACTTCCTTTCGGTGGATGGGGCTTCCCTTCAGCCGTTTGGATCAATCGATAAAAACCATGAAAGGATAAGATATAGATGGCATATGATGCAGAGAAGGATAAGGTGTTGGCTTCCTGGGAAAACGAAGAGACGGGGCTCCAGCTTTCAATCAACCAGTATGGAGATGCGGACCCCAAACTGCAGATCGGTCCCAGGACCTATACGCGAAAGGATGGAAAAAAGAGTTCCACCAAAGCGGGTCGGCTCACCGTTGATGATGTGCTGTGGCTTAGTGAAACGCTTGAGGAAGTCGCTGATAAAATGAAAGAATTCTTTCTGGATGAGTGATGAGTGGCGAGTGATCAGGGGGCAGGGGGCAGTTAGCCGGCATCAACTTGTCACTTGTTACGCCCCAGCGTTTTCCGGACCTGGTCGGCGATCTGCCCGCAATACTTTTCCGTCATGGCCATTGTCGGGCCCTCAACCATAACGCGGCACATGTTTTGTGTTCCGGAGTAACGGACCAGCACGCGGCCCTCATCACCCAGCGCTGCTTCAACCTTTCGGACGATTTCCGCCACTTTCGGTACGGTTGCAATGTCGGGCTTTTCCCTGACCGGCACATTGATTAATTTTTGCGGGTATGCGTCCATCATTTGAGAGAGTTCGGAAAGGGGCTTGTTTTTCTCCAGCATGACTGCCAGAATCCGCAGCGCCGTGATGATGCCGTCGCTGGTGGTGTGGTGTTCCGAAAGGATGATATGCCCCGATTCCTCTCCACCGATAACCGCCCCCAGCCGTTGCATGTCCTTCAGAACATACCGGTCGCCCACCCGGGATTCATGACGGGAAATGCCATATCTTCCGCAGGCTTTGGTCAATCCCAGATTACTCATGACAGTACTGACCAGCAGGTTGCTCTTCAATCGACCCGCTTCTTTGAGTGCGCGGGCGCAAATCAGCAGAATCTGATCCCCGGTTAATTTCCGGCCCGTTTCATCCACGGCAATGAGTCTGTCCCCGTCTCCGTCAAAGGCAAACCCGGCGGCAGCCCCTTTTTTCTGAACTTTTGCCTCCAGGTCGGCGGTGTGTTGGGAACCGCATTGGTCGTTGATATTGCGGCCGTTCGGTTGGTTGTGAATCACGGTCAGATCGGCGCCCAGGGCCTTGAAAAGTTCAGGTGCGACTTCATGGGTGGCGCCATTGGCCGTGTCCAGAACGATCTTGATCCCCGCCATGGAGAGGGCATCGGGAAAGTGCCGTTTTAAAAAGGACACATATCGTTCCGGAACATGGTTCAACGGCCGGATCCGGCCCAGATTTTCAGAGGAAGGCATGAATCCTGAAATGGCGTCTTTGAGAATCAGTTCCTCAATGGCGCCTTCCTGATGGTCGGACAGTTTAAAGCCGTTTCCCCCAAAAATTTTGATGCCGTTATCCTGGAAAGGGTTGTGTGAAGCGGAAATGACGATCCCCGCATCGGCTTGGGTTTCGGTGGTGAAATATGCGATGGCCGGTGTGGGCAACACCCCGACGGGACACACATCCGCGCCCATGGATGTGATACCCGCCGAAAGCGCCCCTTCCAGCATGTCGCCTGAAATACGGGTATCTTTACCCATCACCACGATGGGCTTTCGGTCTTTGGCATGCTCCCTGACGGTGATGGCAACCGCCTGTCCCACGCGAAAAGCGGTCGGGCCGTCCATGGGGTATCGATTGGCTTCGCCCCGGATACCGTCCGTGCCGAACAGTCTGCCCATTGGGGGATCTCCTCTTTTTTATCACGCAAAGCCGCAAAGGCGCAAAGCTCTAAGAACAGGTTCCCCGGGTTGTTTTGCGCCTTTGCGTGAGTTTTTTCTATTTTGTTTGCCGGGTTCCCACGTGGAAACCCATACCGGTTAACCCGATCCCCCAAAAAGACTCATGGCGGGCAGGAGATCGGTCATCCTCTGACATTGGTCATCAACAATTGCCTGAAGCCATTTTGTCCCTTTCGTTGAAACCGCCTCGGGAAGGTCTTGAATAAAAGCGATATAGTCGAGATCCTGGTCTTTCTTTCGGGTTTCCACTGCTTCCAGAAACGCGTCACCGTGTTTGTTGGCTGATTTTACATTTTGATCGTCTTCAAACACGCGGCAGACCTGGTCAACATTCTGATGAAACTCAAGCTTACGGTTCTTGATCCTGTCGCTCTCATCACGACGAATCGATTCGGGCATTTTTTCCGCCACAGCCTTTAATCGTTTGGATCGCTCCCCTCTGGCCAGTCTTAAATTATCGAGAGCGCCGTTGTAAACCAGATATCCCAGTTTTTCCCCATGAAAAAAATCCTGCCGGACATAACGATACCACTGCTCAAGGGCTACCAGACCGGCTAGATAATAAAGATTTTTTTCCAGCATCCGACTCAAACCCGCATAGCGGTTGAAAGCCAATGGGACCTCCCCACCACGATGGGCTTTTCCCATAATTAACCGCTGTTCATTCAGCACATCTTTTCGCAAAATGGTTCCTGCTGAAACCACATTTCCAAATCCCACCCGTATGGGCCCCACAGCCCCCCCCTGACCGCCCAGAAAAATGGGCGGCTGATTGAGCATGACCCCCTGCGGCACATCCCCGAACAATGACGGTGTTGTTTTATCACCCGCTGCAGAAAAGTTGAAATGAATGTAAGAACTACCCACTTCGCTGTGGTCTTTTCGGCTGGTCCCGCCGGCCAGCAGACAATCACAAAAATTAATTAAACTCCCCAGGGTGGCAAAAGGAAAAAGAATCGTTTGTTTAAGCCCCACACAGTGGGCGCCGCCGGATTGCTCCTCCAGAATAGAGCCTTCCCGCACATGTGCCCCCAGTCCCATGTTTGCTTTTTCGAGAAAAACCGATTTCCTGAAATATCCCCCCTTTAATTCAACACGGGGGCCGACCTGGCAGTCTTCAAGGGTCACGGGGCCTTCAAAGCCAATTTCAGCCCCCCGTGAAATGACCGTTTTCGACCCGTAAATGCGGCAGCCGGGATAAATTGTCACCCCATCACCGGAGATTTGGTCCACTCGAACATCATCGTCCAGATAGAGGGTCATGGGATTGGGAATCTTGACCCCTTTGTCAAGAAGCGCGGTAATTTTATGCCGGTTCCGGGGCTCTAATTCCAAAGGTTTTACTCCTGTATCCAAGATCACGACCCCGCCATATGGACACTGACCTGCTGAAAAGGAATAACCCAGTTATGCTGATTGCAGACATCAACGCAAATTTTTTGTATGGCCCTTTCCAGCACCCAGTATTTTGATCCGGCTTTTCCATTGAACTCGGCTAGGATAGCCATATCCAGTGAAGAGGCGCCAGCCGCCTTGAATTCCACGCGGATACGCTCCACAAAGGGGCCATGACCGGTTTTTTCGAGCGCCTCTGTGACCGATTTCTGAATAATTTCCGGAATCTCATCGGTGGCGATACGCTGGTGCTGGTAATCCAGGCCGAATACGCCCGTGAGCCGATAGCCGTTGGACAGGTTTGTGGGCGACTGGGCCAGATATTCCGACGTAGTATAGTATTTCAACGCACCGCCTTTTAATTTGAGGGTCACCATTTCGGGGGTTTGAGCCGCCACGCTGCCGTAGGTTCCATCCGCGAGATGGACCCATTCCCCGGTTCTGGAAGGGAACCAGGGTTCGTTTTCGGTTATGGGCCGGGACCTGAGTTCCATCAGGTCATTGATGCGCAATCTGACAAAACCGTTTTCAAGGGCTTTGTTTTCAAGCTTTGAATTCATGTTGATGGAGGCCACCTCGTAAGGGATCCCTTTGTAAACCACCACTTCCCCCTCCCGAACAGCACCGAAATTGAGCATGAGTGCCGCCTGGTTCCAGAAGCGGGGAAGGGCCTGTTTCGAGGCCCAGGCGATCCCCATCACAAAGATAATGGCCAGGGAAAGGAGCAGCCAGTCTCCCAGAAAGTACAAAGTCCCCAACAACACAAAAGCGGAGATAAACACCGTAAAAACCCTGTAAAACAGGTCGAAAACCCGAACACCAAAAGACCGGCCTTTTTTATGAAAGGGGCTGAGGCGAAAAATCAGTTTATGCAGGTAATACAGACCGCTCCAGATGACGACAAACGCCAGAAACGCCAGAAACAGGTTTCTTCCCCTGCTTTGAAAAAAGAATTCCAGCAATTCCTGAAATGAGCGGACGATGGATTTTTTCTCACCCATTGCCTTTTCCAACGCCTTTTCTGAAACCGCCATACGCGCTCTGAGTTCGTTTTCCTGGTTCTCCCAGGAACGCGTCAGCTTCCCCAGCTTTTCAATCAACTGTGGATTTCCGGCTTGTGAAACCAGTGAAATCAGCCGTTTCTGTGCCGCCTGGGTCATTTGAAGCTGAGAATTATACTGCGCAATTTCGTTTCTCAGGGCTTCAATCTGCCGAGGACGTGAGGTCATTTTCTTGACCTGAGTCATGATCGGCGCCAGGAACTCAGTAAGCTCCCGGTTCCAGTTTACACCCGCTTCTTCTTTCTTTTGGAGGGCATCCAGCCCTATCCCGGCACTCAACTGTTCAAAGCTGCTCTCTATGACCTGTAATTTCGTCTGAAATTCATCCAGCCGGGCCTGCAGCTCTTTTTCTCTGCCGATCCCATCCGGGCTTTTCATGACATCCCGGGTGGCGGAAATCATCCTCGACAGGTTATTCATGGATTGAACAAGCGTTTCGAGGATCTCGGTGGTAGCTTGCGCATCTGTCTGGGCAGCAGACGCCGATGAAAAGAACAACGGCGCGGCCAAAACCAAAAAGGACAGGAAAAATAATTGATTTTTTTTCATTAGGATGTCATCCGATCCAGTGTCTGAACGAAAATGCTCTGGTTCCTGTATGCCTGCGTGGAAACGCACCACTATTTCCCAACGGTCACACTGTCCTGCGCCACCAAATCCCTGGCGCCGGCCTTCAGCAGTGCAGGATTCAGGAAGAGCTCCGCTTTTTTTGATCCCCTGGCATCCACAAACGTATCATCGAGGGTCATGCGGGTTTTTTTCAAAACTTTGAAGCTGCTGTCCATCAGGATAAAATGATAATTCAGAACACCGTAAACACAGGCGCCCAGAATGATCAGGAAGAAGAGTTTTTTCATTGGAAGCTCCTCGCAAAAGGAATTAATTTAAAACAGGCATCTGGAAAAGCAGTTCCACGTTTCGGTCCTGTGCTGATCCCGACCCGTCAAACCGCTCCTGAGCCGCCGACCGGTATGAGGCACGCGCGTTTTTCCCCAGTTGTCCACTGGCCTGCTGGTTGAAGACAAAGGTTCGAATGGCGCCCGTACCATTGCCTCGGTCGTAAATTTCCAGAATACGTCCTTGCTGCGGATAATCGATCAGCGATGACGTCTGTATCTGCCAGAACCCGTTCCCCGGCTTGCTTGGATTTTTAAAGGCCTGAATACGATGCATGTGGTTATGGCCGCATGCCAGGGCGATCACCTGCGGATGATCCAGCAGAAGATTCTTAAGTTCCTGGCCCCCCTCCTCAATGCGCTCGATGGGATGATGGCTCACCACAACCGCAAGGGACTGCGGGTGTCCGTCAAGCGCTGTTTTGAGCCATCTAAGTTGATCCGCGTCCACATGCCCCAAGGCTTTTCCTGCGGCCCGGCTCGTTTCCAGAACGTAAAAGCGGATCCCCGGCTGAATAAGCCGTCCATTCCCACCTGAAATGGGCGGTACAGCTGTGAAAGCGTAATAACCGCGAATCCCGGGAGGATTGCCGCCGGATGCGGGGCTGAAATCAAAGCCTTTTGCCTGGGACCCGAATGCCGTGCGGGATCGGTCTTGGGCTTTTCCGGGAAAATGTTTTTGAATAAACTCCTGCTTGTTCAAAAAATCCAGATCCGTAAAATTTTCCAGCAGGGCCGGGGGGATATTGCCCATTCCCAGACAATCGTGATTGCCGACTACTTGAAACCACGGGCTGTTCAGCTGGTTCATTTCAGACAAAAAGCCCACCAGTTCCGGAATTGTACCGATGTCAACCGCATCGCCTGTGTGCACCACAAAATCAAGCGGTGGTTCAGCGGCGTTCAGGGTTTTAACCATGGCGCGAAGGGTGTCCACATCAAAGCGCTCCTGAATTTCGGGGCGATCGAGACCACCGAATCCGATCTGCTCCCCGAAGCTATCCAGCAGAGTTTCCAGTTCGGGATGACCCGTAAACGTGAACTGCTCCAGCGTAATATGAACATCCGTCAAATGCCCGAATCGCAGAAGCCGTCTTGGTGTACCCGTGGCGGAATCCATACGGGGACGAGCACCCAGGTTGTTTCTCATGGGGCAATTCGAAGGGGACGGGGGCGGCGATGCGGACCCCTGGGCCGGCGCCTGTAAAAGACTTCCCGCCGAGAAACCTCTGCCTCCGCAGCCCAGGTTCCCCAGATTGAAGGAACCCACGGCAGCCAAACCCAACCAAGCCAGGAACTGACGTCTTTTCAAGTCCATTAATGCCTTATCACCTGGTTTTTTGTCATAAAAAACAAGAAAACCTTTGTGCCTTTACGTGAGGCCATTTGGGTCGTGGGCGCAGCCCGCATTAGATTCACCCATAAGTCCCAAATAGATGGGAAATGTCTACCAAAAAAACTGAAAAAGGTCAAACGCGTTCACTGCTGCCGGTTCATTCCCTCTCGTTTCCACGCTGGTCGTGGGAACGAAAGCAACCCATAGAAACAGTCCCATAATACCGCTATTCTTTTGTAGCAACAATCTCTACCCGGCGGTTAAGTTGCTTATTTTCCTTCGAGGTATTGGGTTTTAATGGCATGCTTTCCCCATAACCCACAACCTTCAGTCGATCCGGCGAAATACCGTGCTGATCAATTAAATACTGTTTCACGGCGCCTGCTCGATTCAGGCTCAGTCGAACATTATATTTTTCTTTTCCATCGGAATCCGTGTGGCCATTGATTGTGATGATTCTTTCTCGCAGGCGAGGGTCGGAGAGCGCTTTCCCCAATTCATTCAGAACCTTATAGGATGTCTGCCGAATGGTATAACTGTTGACGTCGAACTGAATTTTGAGGTTGACAAAACCACCGGTCCTTTTTTCCGGGGCGTTGACGGTTTCCCAGACTTCAACGCCTTTTTCCTTTTTCAGCACCTTGATGGACCGGGTTTTCTTTACAGGCGCGCCGCGCATGTTCAGGGGCTGCCACACACCTTCCACCGATTGCAGACCGGAGCTGTCCCCCTTATCCGGCGAAAGAAGGCTTTCGGTGATCCCGCCCGAGGTTGTTTCAAAACTGTCCTCTGCAGCTATACAGATGCCTGTTAAAAGTAGAAATATTGCAGTTACCGGCAGAATTAGTTTCATGATACCGTCCTCCATAATTTGGTTTTTCCAAAAAGTTCTATCGCGAGTTTTGCGAAGAATCCGGAAGTCAGAATTCAGGCGCCTACCCTAAACCTAAAACTTAAAACTGCGACTCTGCCACCTTAGATGATACAAGTTTATTTTTCGCTATTTCTCACTTCGTTGTCAAGCTTATTGAAGGGTTGAATAATTTTCCGGCCACAGCCTTCACAAAAAAGATGATGCGTCAATAGTGACGGCGTCGTAAAAAGTCACGAGTCTCTCTTGACGGGTGCAATACAAAAAAGTGACATAGGTTTAAACGTGACCGTTTTATGCGAAAAAACGCCAAATAAGCGTTCAGAATCAAACAGAGGATATCAAATTATGAGGTTTTGTGGC
>JAFCZI010000229.1 GCA_019314425.1 Deltaproteobacteria bacterium
GAGGGAGACCCAGGCTGTGGCTGAAAAGCTGATCAAAGACGGGTATAACGCGGAAAGTCTGCACGGCGATCTATCCCAGACCCAGCGGGATTACGTCATGCGGCGGTTCAGGGAAAAAAGCCTGCAGATTCTCGTGGCCACGGATGTAGCCGCACGCGGCCTGGATGTGGATGATATCAGTCATGTCATCCAGTACAATCTTCCCGATGAACCGGGCGCCTATACCCATAGAAGCGGACGAACCGCAAGAGCCGGAAAATCAGGAACATCCATTGTTCTTATCAATACCCGGGAAAATCGAAAACTGACCCACGTGGAACAGGTGACAGGGGTCCGGTTTCAATACGAAAAAGTCCCCAGTGGCCGCGCCATCTGCGAAAAACAACTCTACGGCATGGTGGAAAGGCTGGTGGCAACCGACATCAATCGTGAAGAAGTCGCCGCCTTTCTCCCCCCCGTGTACGACGCTCTGGCCGCGCTTTCGAAAGAAGAGCTGATCCAGCATTTCGTGTCCATCGAGTTTAATCGGTTCCTGGACTACTACAAAAACTCCGGGGATATCAATGCCCGTACGCCTCAGAAGAAGGCATTTCAGAAAAAGGAGCCAATGGGAAAAAAGGGGCCAATGGGAAAAAAAGCCCCTGTTGGGAAAAAATACCCAAAGGATTTTTCCGAAAAACCGATCCGGGTTCAGAAGCTGTTCCTCAATATGGGGGAAATGGACGACATTCAAAAGGGCGCCATCACGCGATTGGTGTGTGACAAATCGGGCATCCGCTCCAGTCAAATTGGAAAGATAGAGGTTATGAGAGAATTTTCCTTCCTGGAAGTGGATGCCGATTCGGCGGAGAGTATAATGAAATCCATGAAAGGGGCCAGCCTGGACGGGAAACGGGTTTCCATGGGCTATGCGGAAAAAAAGGCCGAAAAATCGAGCAGATCGGGAAAAAAGAGGGAGTTTAAGAAAAAATGGACGGCCAAAAGCGGAAAGACATCCAGCAGGGGGCGCAAGTTTCCATCGTCACGAAACCGGACCAGCGCTCGGGCAAACGAACGGTGGGGATCATCAAAGACATCCTGACCCGATCGCCCACCCATCCTCACGGCATCAAGGTGCGGTTGGTGGATGGGCAGGTGGGGAGGGTTAAGGAGATATTGTAGATTGCAGAATGCGGAGTGCGGAATTGAACAAAAAGAAAGCGCCCACCCGGAACATCCCGGGTGAGCGCTTTTTCTTGTTATCCAATTACTGCTGATCCGTACGAATCAGAATTACTTGTTGGCTTCCGACTGATAGTAACCCATCAGAATCTTGGCCACTTCCGGACGCGCAAATTCAGGCGGCAGATCCTCACCGGCAGCCAGCATCTCACGAACCTTGGTGCCTGACAGGAAGACCCAGTCGTCCTTGGTGTGATCGGTCACGCTGCCCATCATGATCACCTTTTTCAGTTTCTTGGAGTAGGCGGTGTGATCGCCGCGGTAGATATCAATCAGCAGATCGTCCTTGGTGATGTCGTCAAAAATGGTCTGAGCGTCGAAACCACCATAATAGTCACCAACACCCGCGTGATCACGACCCACGATCAGGTGGGTGCAACCCATGTTCTGGCGGAATACGGCGTGCAACACGGCTTCTTTGGGACCGGCATACAGCATATCAAATCCGTATCCCGTAATCAGGCAAGTGTTGGGTTTGAAGTACAACTCAACCATCTTGCGGATGGCGGCGTCGCGCACGTCGGCCGGGATGTCGCCCTTTTTCAATTTTCCGAGCAGCATGTGGATGACAGCGCCGTCAGCGTTTACCGCTTCCATGGCCATTTTGGTCAGGCCCTCATGGGCGCGGTGCATGGGGTTACGGGTCTGGAAAGCCACAACCGTTTCCCATCCCAATTTGCCGATTTCATCGCGGATCTGCGTGGCGGTTCGGAACGTTTCGGGGAATTCCTTGTCAAAGTAGGAGTAATTGAGCACCTGGATGGGACCGGAGATGCCGATTTTACCAACGGTGTTGAAAGCATTGACACCGGGATGATCCATGTCGAGGGTACGGAAAATGCTCTCGGTCATTTCCTTCATCTCGCCATCGGTATACTCCTCAATGGCTTCCACGTCCTGAATGGCGATCACGGGATTGCCTGCCACATTGGGATCCAGCAGCGCAATGCGTTTGGCATCCTTGATGGCGCTGGCGTCTTTCACCATGCTGAGCACGGGGGTGGGCCAGAAAAAGCCGTTTGCCATGTGCATGTCCTTGGCCACGGCCATGGCGTCGGCTTTGTTCATGAAGCCGGTCAGCGGGTTGAAGTATCCGGAGCCCAGCATCACGGCATTGCCGGCGGCAGCGGAACTAATGACGATGGAAGGCAGCCCTGCGGCTTCCTTGATCAGCCCGGCACGTTTGGCGTCATCTTCAACGTACAGGGGGTTCAGGGTATCGGATCCATGGGGTTTAATCATTTTTTTCTCCTATCTCTAAGGGTATGGGGTTAACAAAAAAACATCACGCAATAGCATGGCTGCATTCACATGCGGGCCATTGAGTTCCAAAAAATCGTCCGATGCAGGCGATACACCCCCGCACAGGTAAATCAGGTGTCAACTAGCATGTTCTCAAATACATGTCAATAATAAGTTTGTGATATTATTCACGCCATGGAAGCAGTAACCGTTCCAGCTTTTCAAGGATCCACGCAAAAGAAACGCCCAGCCCTGAAAGGAGCATAATGCCAAACAAGAGCCGGGGCGTTTGCATGAGATCTGCGGAGGAGAGTATCAGAAACCCGATCCCTTTGTCCGCAGCAATCATTTCGGCCGTCACCACCAGCAGCCGGAACCGAGTGACAGGGCCGCTTTGATCAGCAATGGGTCCACATTTCTGACGCCGGCCCGCGCGTTGATCACCACGGGAAAGAAAACCCCCAGCATGATCACACCGCCACCTTTGAACCTTCATCGATGCCCAGCCAGAGAATCAACAGGGGCAGAATAGCAATCTTCGGCCAATTGAAAATATCCGACCGTCATCGGCGAAATATCCCTTCTCCACGGCAATAAACAGGGGTGCGGATGACGTTAACCGGAGAGCCCCGACCCTGAGTTTTTCCGCTGCCGCAGCGGAGGCCACACCCAAACAAGAAAAAAGCATCGTTATAGCCAACACCCTGAAAACACGACCGATAATCGAAAGTCTCATTTCCACCCTCTATTGTGTTATCCTCCCGGTATCAAGATCTCTTCGCTGAAAAAAATATAGTGTAAATTTGAAAGGGAAAACCATGAAAACCATCGGCCTTGGGCAATGCTGGGAAGACATGCCTGTGGGGTTTGAATTCAAAACGGTGGGACGAACCATTACGGAAACAGACCTGGTCAACTTTGTTGGAAACACCGGCATGGTGGAAGTGCTCTTCACCGACACCCTTTATGCCCGGCAACACGCCCCCGGCGGGGGTCGCATTGTTCCGGCGGCATTGCTGTTCAGTATTGCGGAAGGCCTGACCATTCAGGCTACCCTTCAGGGAACCGGACTGGCGTTTATCCAAATGGAACTGGAGGTGAAAGGCCCCTCCTTCGCAGGCGACACCATCCACGTGGAAGTGGAAGTCCTTGAATCCCGCCCGTCATCAAAAGACCCCCATCGCGGGCTGGTCCGCACTCGCAACCAAATCGTCAACCAGAAAGGCGAAACGGTCATCATCTATTCACCCCTTCGCCTCATGGTGGGAAAAGCGCTGCGCAAGTCTCACTGGGAACCGTGATTTTAAACTCAAACAGCCGGGGGGGGGGCTTCATGACAATACCGTTGAGAAAACTTGTGAAAAGGGGTTGTTTCTTCGTTGAAAAAATCCGGGAGCGAGGCACCCCTCGACTGTGTTTAGACCGTTCCACCATCAGCCGCGCGCTAAATGGCGCGGAACTGATTTTATGTATGTCCCATCATTTCCACGTCAAAGATAGGCGGATAGCTTGCTGATGATGTCGGAACGACAGTATCGAGTCAACCAATACCTGCCTGAATTCATTTGTCGCTCCTGCGGTTCGTCCGTGAGATTACATCACTGACAGAATACGGGCTTCGGTCGCTTGCAACAGATGCTCCCAGGGTGTCGTTCAATTCGCTCCACGCTGCATCAACGATCGCACGTTCATCCGTGCGCCGAAGAGCATCCCGGACTACCTCACTGGCATTTTCGTAGAGACCGGAGCGCACCTTGCGTTGAACAAGCTCGTAAAGCTCGGGTGTCACGGATACATTCATCTGCATAACAAGGAGTCCTTTCTTTCTCAGAGGCTACGTTATAACAAACATAGCGCGATCCCTTATATCAGTCAAAAAAAACTGGCAGTATCCAATCATGAAATTCACCTCGATTAGACTGGTTCAGCCCCAGTATCTTTGCCGCTTTTGATTGGGTCAAATGCTCATTCAATATCATTATCATTGTAGAGACGGGTTTGAAACCCGTC
>JAFCZI010000230.1 GCA_019314425.1 Deltaproteobacteria bacterium
AAGAACCATGAGAGACAAATGGATGCCTTTTGATAAAGAGGTTATGGGAAGGCCTGCCATGGGGGGGCCGAGCGAAAAATATGATTACCATGACGACATGAAAAAGGTCCTCAAGACCCTTTCCCAGGATGCGGCTCTGGCCAAAAAGAACAATGCTGTTCTGGTGTACATGGGACATGGCAATGAGCGCTGGTCAACCGGTATATATATGGAGTCCGCAAAAATGATGCGCGAGCTTTATCCCGATGTGGTTACCTATATCGGCAGTGTTGAAGGATTCCCCGGGATTGAGGATGTTGCCCGTTATCTATCCCATCGTAACGGTGGGAAAATCGTGCTGAAACCGTTTATGATCGTGGCGGGTGATCATGCCACCAATGACATGGCAGGCGATGAGGCGGATTCGTGGAAAAACATTCTAACCAAACAGGGGTTTAAGGTAGCGCCGGTTCTTAAGGGGCTTGGTTCGAATGACCGATTTGCGGAGATCTTTGTAGATCATATCAGAGACGCAGCCAGGGACAATGGCATCAAACTGAAATAACAACGTCTTGTAAGGGATGAAGGGGGATTGAAGAAATCGAAGTAAAGCCAAGTCCGAATGGGCCTGTAGATTCCATGCGGGATGAGATCTTTCAATTGGAGGCGCGAGCAAGGAGGAGGTTCTGCTTTTTGCTCGCGTTCCTTTTTGCGGGGTCGATTTTGTCCATCTTTGCAGCCGGTCTTTTTGGCCGCCTGGATATTCCGCTATGGGGAGTCTGCAAGTCCATCCTTTCCGGCGTTGGGTTGATGGATGCCCCGGACCTTGATTCCACCTGGAGGGTCGTGGTGTTGAACATTCGTCTGAGCCGTATATGCCTTTCCTTCATGGTTGGCATGGCCTTAGCCGTTGCCGGAACGGTATTCCAGGGTATTTTGAGAAACCCCCTGGCGGATCCGTTTACCATCGGGGTTTCGACGGGCGCTGCATTCGGTGCGTCTCTGGCCCTCTTTTTCGGTCTCGGCGCCAGACAGCTTATGGGTTTTGGGCTGATTCCCCTTGCCTCTTTGGTGGGCGCTGTGGCCTCGCTCTTTGCTGTTATCTCCCTGGCCCGAATAAACGGGCAACTCAGGCGCGAAACCATGGTTCTGGCAGGAATCGTCGTGGCTACGTTCCTCTCGGCTCTGATTTCTCTTATCAAATCATTAGACGAGGAGTCGGTTGCCAGCATTGTGTTCTGGGTCATGGGGAGTTTCCAAGGGAGGGGTTGGCATCACGTAGGCTTTGCCATGCCCTATATGGTTGCGGGGCTGGTTATGATCTGGGTCTATTCCCGAGAGCTGGATATACTTTCCATGGGAGACACCCAGGCCAAGCAGATGGGCGTCCATACGGAAAAGGTTCGCCTGCGCCTTATGATCGGGGCCAGTCTCCTGACGGCTGCGGCAGTCTCCGTGTCAGGCGTCATAGGGTTCATCGGCCTTGTTATGCCCCACTTGATACGAATGACCGTAGGAGCGGAACACCGGAGACTTCTTGTGCTGTCAGGTCTCTTGGGAGGCGTGGCGCTCCTCTGGTCTGATGTCCTGGCCAGAATCCTGCTCCCCGGCGGTGAAGAATTGCCCGTAGGGGTAGTTACAGCCCTCATGGGCGGTCCTTTCTTCTGCTTTCTTCTGAAGCGGCGTGGCGCGGCGGGCAAACTATGATTGAAATAGACGCTTTGCACTGCGGCTACGGCAAGCGAGAGGTACTCAAAGACCTTAATCTTCACTTGGGACCTGGGGAATTTGTAGGGATATTAGGCCCCAATGGGAGTGGGAAATCCACCCTCCTTTTTGCCATTGCGGGGGTCTTGCCTCACCATTCGGGGAGCATACGGGTAAGAGGAGAGGAGATTACCGGCGCTGCCGCTCGCTTTCGGGCAAGGCAGATGGCTTCCGTGCCCCAGAAGTCGGAAGTATCCTTTCCCTTTAAGTGTCTTTCCGTCGTACTCATGGGGCGGTATCCCTTTCTCTCCAGGTTCGGGGGGTATTCACCCCGGGATATGGGGAAGGCGTTGGACGCTATGGAACAAACAGAGACCCTTCACCTGGCGCAACGGATGATGACGGAGGTTTCAGGTGGAGAGGCTCAGAGTGTCATTATTGCCAGGGCATTGGCGCAGGAAACCGAGGTCCTTCTGCTTGATGAACCGACATCCAGTCTGGATGTGGCGAAGAAAATCCAGATATTTGATCTCTTTAGGAGAAAAAACGCCGAGGGCGTTACAATTTTATGCGCCATGCATGATCTAAACCTGGCAGCGCTCTATTGCAAGAGGCTGGTTTTTCTAAAACAGGGAAAGATCGTTTTGGATGGTTTTACGGAAGAGACGTTCAATGATGAAAATCTGTCAAGAATTTATGAAACGGATATCAGGGTGTCATTGCATCCTGTCACCGGAAGTCCGCAGGCCCATTTTGTCCCCGGCCTTGATTATGCTCCTGAGTCTACTGATCATCGGCCTGTACGGAGAGAAGAAATCCTTAGCTTCGGACATGCGGATTGTTGATGATCTCGGACAAAGGATTACGCTGCCCCATCCGGCCATGAGAATCATTGCCCTTTACGGCGCCTATAATGAGATACTTGCCGCCATGGGACTGGAGGAACGACTCGTGGGGAGGACAAAGGCCGATTCCCTTCCCCCTTCCATCCTGTCAAAACCGAGCATCGGAACGCATATGCGGCCCAATGTTGAAATGATACTGGGATTGAAACCGGATCTGATTATTCAGTCTGCAGGCAGGAAAGATTCCATGACAGTGGTGCATCAACTCAAGGACGAGGGCCTTCAAGCAGCTGTTTTTCATCCCATAAATTTCGAGAATCTTTTTTCCGTAATTGAGCGTTTGGGCGTGCTGACCGGGGAATCGTCCAGGGCGGAAGAACTCATCGATTCACTACAATCAAGACTGACAAAAGTTGAACATCGACTTCAGGGCATAAACCATCGTCCAAGGGTGTTTTTCGAGGTTCGTTATCCCAATCTTCTGGCGGCGGGAAGAGGGTCCATTGTTAACGACATCATCCTCAGGGCAGGCGGGGTCAACTGTATTGAACATAAGAAAAAGCTGGTGCGTATCGGAATGGACACATTGATCAAACAGAGCCCCGAGGTCTATATCATACAGCGTGGCCCCATGAATAAAAACCCTTCCAATCCATCGGAAAGGCCCAATTTCCATGTTCTCGGCCCCGTGAAAACAAACAAGATAATGTTTGTTGATGAACAGGTTTATTCGAGGCCGGGTCCGCGTTCCGTAAGAGCGGTGGAAGCGTTGGCTGCGTTCCTGCATCCGGATAGGCTCGGGCCTTAGGTGTGTTCTGTTTTTTCCTTAAAAATTGCTGAATCAGGAGGTTGAGCGACATGAAAAATGGAACCCTGTACGGAGTAGGCGTGGGCCCTGGAGATCCGGATCTGATTACCTTGAAGGCAGCAAAGATCCTGAAACAGGTCGATGTCATTTTCGCGGCAGCGTCCACAAAAAACAGTTATTCTCTGGCCATGGAGATTGCATCTCCCCACCTGAAAGAGGGGGCGCCGGTTGTGTCTCTTGGTTTCCCCATGACCCGTGACAAAAAGAAGCTTGCCGACGCGTGGGAAAAAAATGGCCGAAAAGTGGTCGAATCCCTAAAGAAGGGGGGAAATGCGGCCTTCATTACCTTGGGGGATCCCCTGATTTACAGCACCTTCGGGTACATTTTTCATACCATCAAGGAAACAGAGCCTGATATCCCCATCGAGATTATCCCGGGCATTACCTCCTATCAGGCAGGTGCGGCTGCTGTTGGACAGATCCTGGTCGAAGCAGAGGAATCCTTTGCCGTTGTTTCGGGCGCCCTTGGGGCGGAAAGGCTGAAAGACGTTGTTCACAATACGGACCGCGTGATATTGCTCAAGGTGTACCACCAATACCGGGAGATTATGGATACCCTGAATCAGCTTGGTCTGGCTTCTGGATCCATTCTTATATCCCGATGCGGGCTGGATGATGAGGTGATTCTCCGGGATCTGAAAGAGGGTTTTGATACGCCGCCCCCATACCTTTCGCTTCTTCTCATCAAAAAGATTGATCCGGTGTGAAGGGCACTGTTGGATTTTTTCCGGACCCACTAGTAAACGCCCCACAGTTGCTGCGATTTTTCGATGCCCGGGCGGAGTAGGCGGACCATCACACTCCCGGCTCCCCCCAAACACGGAACATCATCAGGCTCACAAAATAGGGCCCCACTTCCCTGTTGCGTTTAAAAAAACATCTTGACACACAACATCTTTTACAACATGTTGCCAAATGAAAAAAGCAAGTTGGGATTTGTGAGGGCAAATCGGCCCCTGCATCTCTTCCATCGTATAAGTCATGAAGGGAGACCTCGTGTCATTGTCATAAAAGAGAAGGCGAAAAAAGCGAAAATCGCGCGAGGCGGAGAG
>JAFCZI010000231.1 GCA_019314425.1 Deltaproteobacteria bacterium
GATTACTGCTGCGTCCATGCCGCTTTTTCCATTAAGGACGAAGGGTTTGAATCCATCATGGTCAACTGCAACCCGGAAACCGTATCCACGGACTACGATACCTCCGACAAACTCTATTTTGAACCCCTGACCGTTGAGGATGTGCTCAGCATCTACGAAAAAGAAAAACCGGAAGGGGTAATTGTTCAGTTCGGCGGCCAGACACCCTTGAACCTTGCCACCGAACTGGCTGAAGCAGGGGTAAAGATTATCGGCACCTCTCCTGAAGCCATCGATCTCGCCGAAGATCGCGATCAGTTCAGAATGATGATGCGAAAACTGGGCATCCCACAGCCCGAATCCGGCATGGCCAGCACCCTGGAACAGGCCATTGAAATCGCGGGGCGGATCGGCTATCCCCTCATGGTCAGGCCGTCCTACGTGCTGGGGGGCCGCGGCATGGAGGTGGTTCACGATGAAGAAATGCTCAAGCATTACGTGGCCGCCGCCGTTGACGTGAGCCCGGAACGGCCCATCCTCATCGACAAATTCCTGGAAAATGCCATCGAAGCCGAGGCCGATGCCATCAGTGATGGTGTCGACGCCTATGTGCCGGCGGTCATGGAACATATCGAACTGGCGGGCATCCATTCAGGGGATTCCGCCTGTGTGATACCGCCCATCAGCATCGCGGCCAAGCACCTGGATACCATTTATGAATATACCCGAAGGATCGCCATTGAACTGAAAGTGGTGGGATTGATGAACATTCAGTACGCCATTGCCAACGACACGGTCTATATCATCGAGGCCAACCCGCGGGCATCCCGAACGGTTCCCCTGGTCTCCAAGGTGTGTAACATTTCCATGGCACGCATCGCCACCCAGCTTATACTGGGCAAAAGGCTGGCGGACCTGGACATCAAACCCAAAAGCATTCCCCACTACGGGGTCAAAGAAGCGGTCTTTCCCTTTAACATGTTCCCGGAAGTAGATCCGCTTCTGGGACCTGAGATGCGATCCACCGGGGAAGTGCTGGGCATGGCGGACTCCTTTGGCCTGGCCTATTACAAAGCACAGGAAGCCACCCAGATGGTACTGCCGGATCAGGGCACCGTTCTGATGACCGTATCGGAGGCGGACAAACCGGCCGTGGGGGAAGTGGCCCAGCAGTTGCACCAGCTGGGGTTTGAAATCATCGCCACCAACGGCACACATCGGTTTTTGAAGGAATGCGGCATCGAATCCAAGCGTATCCTGAAGATGCACGAAGGTCGACCCAATATTGTCGATGCCATCAAAAACAATGAGATTCAGTTGGTGATTAACACCCCCAGCGGAAAATTGAGCAAGCATGACGATTCGTACATCCGAAAAAACGCCATCAAATTCAAGATTCCCTATATTACAACCCTGGCCGCCGCACTGGCCGCCGCGCGGGGAATCGCCGCCAAACAGCGGGGGCACGGCACGGTGAAATCGCTTCAGAGCTACCATCGGGATATTAAATAGATTGCGGATTTTGGATTGCGGATTTATTGAAAACCGACATTGGGAAAAACCTAAAAACTGTAGAGGATTGTTATGGATGGAATTGTGGGGATTTACGCCCCTGATGATGATGAACTGGTGAACAAAACCTTTCTGACAACCGGTGCCTGTCAGCACCGGGGCAAAGCCAGCACGGGGCTGGCCGTGGGAAACAGCAAGGATATTTATATTTACAAAGGCCTGGGCCGGATCGCTGAAGTCATTGGCCAGGACATTACCAAAACCTTCCAGCACCTCTCTCCCGTGGCCGCCATCGGCAACATTGGATACACCAAACAGCGGATTCCTGAAAAGATCAACGTGGAGCCCATCGAGATTCGTCCAAAAAATAGCGCAACAATTAAGCTGGTGCTGACCATGGACGGGTATCTCATCAAGGAAGACGACCTCAAGGCCGATCTCGAAAATGATTACCGTTTTCAGACCAACAACAAAACCGAAGTCGTGGGCGCGTTGCTGCATCAGTATATACTTCAGGAAGGAATCAGCTTTGCCGCCGGCAAAAAGCTTGTTGACAAACTGAGCGGCCGGGGGACCTTTGCCCTGACCGCGCTGGTCCATGATGGCCGTGAGACCCGGCTGATCACGTTAAATGACGAAAAAGCCTTTGAGCCGTTCTGCTATGCCACCATTGACGGCGCTTTTGTGGTATGCTCCGAATCCTGCTCCCACAGACGATTGGGGGGGAAAACGGAGAAGGAGTACGACGGCGCCGAAATGACAATCTGTTCATCGGCCGGCATTGAAACCCGGCGTTTAATGAGCAAACCTGTTATGCCGGATATTTTCCAAGGGGTCTACTTCGGCAATGTGGCTTCCACGTTCCGGGGGAAAGAAATTTTTCAGATCCGAAGAGAACTGGGCCTGGGATTGACGGAACAATATCCCGATTCAAAGGCCGACGTGGTCATTCCCAATCCTGAATCGGGTTGGGGCGTAACCGTTGGCATTGCGGAAGGTCTCGATAAACAGTTGCTTCCGGCGCTGATCAAACTTCCCCAGGCGGTGAGAACATTTCAGGAGGGGGCCAAAAAAACAAGGACCCAGGAAGTAGGGCTTAAGTTCGGCGGCATCGATTCTCTTCTGAAAGCAAAAAATATTGCCATGGGAGATGACAGCATTGTGCGTGGCACCGTCAGTGAAGGCGGCTCAGTCTGGGTTGTTTACAATGCCGGCGCAAGATTCGTTGAATTCTGGATATCCTACGGCCCCATGGTGTTCCCTTCTTTCAAGGAATGGCATCGCGGCGAAGACTGCCTTCACGAACTGGCCGCCAGACGCGCTTTTCCCGACGGCAACCCCTACGACAAAAGCATGGATGAAATCAATGTGGCGGTGGCCCGCCTGATCGGCGTTGACGAAGTGCGGTACAATACCCTCGAAGGGATTAAAAAAGTGGCTGGAGACGGCTCTTTTCAGGCGCTCGATGCCAGTTATCCCATTGACGAGGCGTACTGGCCCGGATGGATCAAAGCGGAAGTTGAACGGTATCATCGTTATCGTCCATGAAAATATTTCCCGGTGCCATGATTCCCGCTGGATCCATCTCTTTCTTGATGGCTTTCATGGCGTCGATGATGGGCGCCGGGTACTGTAGTGTCAACTGACGACGTTTCATTTTTCCGATGCCGTGTTCGGCAGAAACGCACCCCCCCAGCGCCACGGCCTTTCCGGCCATGAGGTCGTCGATTTCGGATGCGATGATCTTTTCTTCCCCGGTTCTTGCCATAAAATTAAAATGAGGGTGACCGCTTCCCAGATGCCCGAACCGGGTCACCATCATATCGCCCAAAGGGCCTCTGATCTCTTCAAAATACCCGAACAATTGGTGCAGGCGGTTATGGGGAACAGCCCAGTCAGTGGAGATCTTGCAGCCCCCGGTTTTGACCGCTTTGATGCTCTCCTCATTGGTTTTTGAGGGGACAAGATGCCGCAAATCATAAAGATGCTTTTTTTCTTTGGGGCTGGCGGCAATCCGGGTATCATCGGAAAATGGCGTGTGCTTTTCGATAAGGGGGAACCACCGGTTCAAAAAATAATCCTTTTCTGAATCGTCGTTATATTCCTGCTCAAAATAAATCATCGCGCGCACATCAGGGGGGATGGTAATTCCTTTTGCCTCCGGGCGGATAATTTCCAGGCACATTTGATCCAGAAACTCCATGCCGGCGACCCTGCCGGCGGACGTATTTCGGGCTTCAATGGTAAAATCGATGGCGCTTTTGATATCAGGAAAAAAAACAATCCCCACGAACACGTTAGCGGGCGGTTCCGTCAAGGACACTTCAATCCGGGTTACAACACCGAGTGTCCCTTCCGATCCCACAAACAGTTGGGTGGGCCGATACATGGCGCCGTAACCGGCACACATTTTTTCAGCCGAACTGTTGTTCACTTCAAGCACTCGACCCTTTCCATCAACGATTCTCAACCCCCGTACCCAGTCGATGGTGGCGCCATATTTGAGGGATCGGGAACCGGAGGCATTGGTGGCCACATTGCCGCCCATGGTGCATTCCCCTGCGCTGGTGGGATCCGGCGCATACATGAGTCCGGCATCCGCCACTAACTTTTTGAAGTCGGAAACGATCATGCCCGGTTCAACAACCGCCCGCTTTTTTTTCACATCAATGTCGATCAACCGGTTCATCCGTTCCAGGGAAAGGACCGCGCCTTTTTGGCAGATGGCGGCCCCCGTCAGGGATGATCGAAGCCCCTGAGCGGTCAGGGGTATTTTCTCGGAAACGCAATCGTTCACGATTTCAAGCACTTCCTGCTCGGACGTGGGCCGAAACAGGCCTTTAAAGTTCCCTTTAAGCCCTAAGGCATCCTCATTATAGGCGGCAAGAATTTCAGAATCTGTGATCATTTTCGGCATGGATGATTTTCTCCTTGAATCCCAACAGGGATTT
>JAFCZI010000001.1 GCA_019314425.1 Deltaproteobacteria bacterium
AAGCAAAATGTGGATTCGCAAACGCACTCTATTAACCCAAGCCATGGTGGTTTTTGCCTTTATCTGTTTTACAGCACCGTGTTTTGCTGCTGATCCCTTTGCGGGGCGTATTTTACCCACCAAGAAAGTCAGTTTTTTCAATGACGGAAAGAAAGCTGGTCAGTATACCGCTGAAGCTCCACTCCCTTGGGGTACCCTTGTCAAATGCGAGGGCCGGACTGCTGTACGAATGAATCACATGATTGTTGTGTTTGAAAGTGACAGCTCTTTTGTAATCTCCCGGACGGGAAGTGGGGACATCCTGGATCTCAAAACCGGCATTGCCTATTTTACACTTAAGACTCTCCCCGACGGGCTGACATTCGGTACGCCTCAGGCCGACGTAGTAACCGAGATGATGGTTCTCAACGCCGCCACCGGAAACCAGTTGCTGAAGGGATATGTCAAGGTTGGTAAATCCGAATCGGAGCTGGGTGTTCTGGAAGGCGGAAGTCTGATGGTTCAGACTGCCGATGGACAGCAAAGTCCGGACAGCGCATCATCCTGGCCCAAGCCAATCTGGGCGGTGACGCTGTTGCTGGCGGCAGTGATTCTGGAGGCTTATCACCTGTTGCCATCGCAGGTCTTGCCCTGGGTGGTACAGCAGCGGCGGTGGGTATTGCAATTTGGGCTGCACCTGATAGTGATGATAGAGAGGGAAGTCCTTTTACGCCATAAATTACTGTAACAGTTTATCCTTTATTTCGGTATTCTCAGGTGTCCCCCTTTTGAACAGAAGGGGGGGGCGCTGTTGTTTTTACAATCCAAATCCCTCCTGCTACCGGAAAAATTCATTAAATTATCGTAATATACGTTTGGGGGTAAAGAATGTGCTCCGAGAAAAGACAACTGGGAAGGCTGTTTCTCCGGCGGATGCTGCTTATCGTCTCCCTGGCCTTTTTGGCGGGATGCACCAATACCGCCATGACCAAGAACCAGATGGTCGAGACCCGTATTGCTAAACAGAACCGGTCAAGCAAAACAAACGAGATCAATGAAAAGATCTTTAACCAAGTCCAGCCAGCACCTGCTGCAACAGACCCCCTTCTGGGATCCGGCGATCTGCTTGAAATGAAGGTCTTCGAGGCTCCTGAACTGGTGACCCAGGTTCGGATCAGTTCGCGCGGATTTATCACGCTTCCGTTGCTCACTGACGTGGAGGCTGCGGGACTCACTGCTCGCGAGTTGGAAATGAAGATTGAGGGGTTGTACCGGGCCAAGTATATCAGGGATCCTCATGTGAGTCTTTTTGTTCAGGAGCACCTGAGTCAAAAAGTCACCTTTGTGGGCCAGATCAAGTCACCAGGCACCTACGAATTACCGGCCCGGATAAAATTACTGGACGCTTTGGCCCTTGCTGGCGGCCTCACCAGTAAGGCCGGCGGCACCGCCCAAGTTCGTCGTGTGGGGAAAACAATGGAAGATACCGGCTCCTATATAGTGGACCTGGACCGGCTCATCAACGAGGGAGCTGCTGAATTGAACATTCCTATCCACGGTGGTGACATTGTCTTCGTCGAGGAGGGCGGCATGTTTTATGTGGACGGTGCTGTCCGAATGACGGGCGCGTTTCCCATCAAATCGACAACCACACTGGAAGAAGCGATCATGACGGCTGGAGGCTTTCTCTCCTATGCGGACTCTGAGGACGTGATCCTGGTTCGCCGGAACGCAGAAAACAAGCGGGAGGTCAAGCACTTGAATCTTGAAATTGCCAAGCATGGCTCGTATCCCATCAAGGACGGAGATATCCTGGTGGTAGGCTCCACCTTCTGGGGGCGGCTTTCCAGCGGTAGCGGATTCAGTTTCGGCATTCCCTTCATCGGCGGTATGAGCTACTCTAATCCGCAGAGATACCGGTGATTTTATTCCTCACCGTCGAAGCTGTAAGTGAGGCGTGAAACCTGAAGAGCGTTTTTGTTCAGTTCCAGATCCATGGAAATATCACCACGGCTTTGTCCGCTTCGGCCATTAACAAATTTCCAATCCAGATCGAACCGTCCTTTCATGGAGACCGTATCGCTCCCAACAAGTTGATTCAGCTCGTTGACAAAGATGCGGTAGTCCAAACTTTGCACGTTGTCCCAGATCTCCAGATAATCGGGTTTAAACGTCATCAGAGGGTTTCCGTTTTCAACGGCGTTGACCGTAAAACAGGAAAAAAAGACCTCTGCGTTTCCCCTTTCATAGGCTGCCGTATACTTCTTCAAAAAAGCAAGGACCTGTGAGCGCTGTACGAAAGGCGTCTTGTGGGTCTTGGGAAGGGGTGTTTCGGGAAAAGCGGGCCGGGGGAACACACGGGCGGCATGAAGAGAAGATTTGGGAGGGACAGGGTATTCTGTGGGATCTACTGAAAAAGCAGTGGCTTGTGCCTCAACCTCTTCTGAAACATTGGTTTCGGACTTTTTTGTTTGGACTTTGTCGGTCGAAGAGGATGTAATCCGGAGCTTATGCTCCGAAGCTGGCGGAGTAGCGGAGGTCTGCTGAACCGGTGATTCGACAAGGTTTTCGGGTAATCTCGGACGCACCGGTGCTGGCGCCTTCGGCTGCTTCTTTTTCGCAACCACAGGCGTTTCTTTAACCCCCTCCTTTTTAGCCAGCTTCAGCACGTCTTTCGGCTTCTTTTTGCGAGATTCCCGAAGGACCGGCACCTGCATTTTGGCCGTTTCAGTGGAAGGCAGCACCTTCGCTTCAACAGGTTCAGGCACTGGAGCGGCCTTGGGTTTTTCATTTTTAACATTTTCAACAGGGGGGGGGAGAATCACCTGTTCCTGTTCCAACTCAGGGCTCTCAAGGGGCGCCTCCAAACCAGCCATTTTCAAAGGCACCCGCTCCAACTTCTTTGATTCCAGTTTTTTTGCTGCCAACTTCTTTGGCGCTGGCTTCTTTGCTGCCGGTTTTGACGCCGCTTTGTCTTCGACCACCTCAGAAAAAACAGGCACGGGCGCCTTATTTTCCACTTCACCGATATCAGCAAGTCCCGCCATTTCCATGGTGGGCCCCGACTCCGTTACCCGGACCAACTCCAGCATCGTCTCCCTTTCATACATGATGCTCAGCACCCATGCAATCACCACCATGACCGCCACCACGGCAGCGACTCGATAACTTGCCTTGCGGAATTTCCCCTGAGGCTGTCTCTTCTTCCTTTCACCGTGACTTTCCTTCGGGTCCTCCTCATACCACGAATCCAGCTGCACCTGACACTGATCAAAGGCCGCCCTGCTGTTTGGGTCCATGAGGGTATCATACGCGGCTTTAAGGGTCACAAAATCAGCGGAATTCTCATGGGTCTCCCCTGCGGTATCCGGGTGGATTTCAAAAGCCTTTTTCCGGTAAGCGGAGCGAATTTCCGAGTTCGTAGCCGAGTGCTTCATACCCAGGACATCGTAGTAGTCGATCTGAATATCACATGCACTGCCCAGACCCAGGGCAACAGCGGCCGGCTCAAGCCGTTTCTTCAACCGTTCTGGATCTATCCCGCGAACCCGCAAAACCTGGTAGGCGCGCTGTGCCAGCTGTCGATCGGAACCGGAGACCGGGGAAACCAGGGCCTTGCAAAGCAACAAGCGGGCTCGGTCATCCGCCAGGTAAGCGATCAGCGCCGGTGTGTCCCACTCTCCGGAAAGGGCCGCCAGGAGATTTGCCAGATATTCAGGATACTCCAGCGAATTGGCCTTCCCCTGGCGTCTGCCTATAAACCACCCCCACTTCATGCCGATTCGCCCCCGGTCTTAAGCGTCTCCATCTTTTTCTGCAACTTTTTCCTGGACCGGCGTCCCTTCTTGTCGTCCTGTCCGTATTCATAGTTGTAGTAGTAACGATAGTAGGAGCGATACCCGTATCGCTTGCTGAAATCCACCCGGTTGATCACACAACCCAGAATATTGCCATTGACATTCAGGATGCTCCGCTTGAAATGACGCACCGCATCCCGGGTGGTCTCTCCCAGGGTGATGACCATGACCACCCCCCCTACCCTGCGGGAGAGAACCAGAACGTCCGCAAATCCCTGGTTAGGCGGTGCATCAATAATAATACGATCGTACTGCTTCTCCAGATTTTCCATGAGCTTACTAAAGCGATTGGAAGCCAGAAGCTCCACCGGGTTAGGCGGTATGGGGCCTGCGGGAATAATAAACAGATTTGATATTTCGGTGTGAATTACCGGCTCTTCATCGACAATCCCGGCGAGAAAGCTTGAAAGCCCCCGGCCTTTTCCGTTGTTGGAAGCGACGGCCTCGGAAAAGATTTTGTGGATGCGAGGTCTTCGAAGGTCTGCGTCGATGATGACCACCCGCTCTCCAGCCTGGGCGAATGCCGAAGCCATGTTGGTGACCAGTGTCGTTTTACCTTCCCCCTGGGTCGTGCTGGTAAAGAGGAAGCTGCGGGTGTGGGCATCTCCCCGGGCCAGCTGTATGGAGACGTTGGTGGTGCGTATGGCTTCGCAAAAGGCTGATCTCGGATCCCCCAGAAACGCTTTTTCCACCATGGGATCATCAGCTTCAACCTTGACCCGGGGCGCCACCCCCAGAATGGGGATGTGGAAACGGTTGGTCATTTCTTCCGGCTTGGTGATGGAATCCGCAAAGTACTCCATAGCAAAGGCCAGTCCCACCCCGCCCATCAGGCCCACCACAATGGCCAGCATCAGGTTGCGCATGACCTTGGGTTTAAAGGGGAAGAGGGGAAGGGCGCCAGGATCCACGATGTGAATGTTGCTGGACGACACCCCCACCATGGATTCGATCTCCTTGACCCGCTCCAGCAGGCTCTGGTAGATAGCGTTGTTGGTGTTCCTTTCCCGTTCCACAATCTTGTACTGAATGGCCCGCTCGTTAAGTTCCATGGCCGCCTGCTTTTTCTCCTGGGCCCGTTCCTCGAGAGTCGCCATCTGCTTTTTGGCAGATTCGTACTGGGTTTTGATGGACTTGAAAATTTTCTGCTCTTCCTGTTGAATCTGGGATTGAATGCTTTTCATGCGCATTTTAAGCGCGTAAACCTCCGGGTAGGCATCATAAAAAATGGCGCTTTGCCGTTGATATTGGGATTGCACTTCAATGTACTTGCCTTTAAGCGATGAAATCATACCACTTTCCATCACCTGGGGCAGGCTGGAGGAACCTTCTTCAACAGCCTGGCGATACACCGCCTCCCGCCTGATAAATTCACCCTCGGCCTGGGCCAGGAACCGGTTGATTCCCTCCAGTTGAACATAAACGGAATTGAGGTTCCCATCCAGAGAGACAATGCCCGACTGCTTGGCAAAACGGTTCAGTTCATCTTCAGAACGTTCCAGCTCAATCTGGGCCCGCTCAATCTGCTTTGTGAGGAACTCTCGGGCGATTCGCGAACTCTCAAGCTTCTTGTCCATCTGCCAGACCACAAACTCATTTGAATAGGCTTCAACCACGTCCTTGCAAAGATACCGGTCCGGGGAGGTAAAGGAGAGTTCGATAATCATGGTGCTTCGCAGGGGGCTCACCGAAAAGTTATCCTGAAGGAACTCCACCACCGCATTTTCTTCCAGCAACTCTTCAGGCAGAGCGATCTTATAGGTCTTCCGGTCCCCCTCCTTGTCCTCATTTCCCGGTCGAAACCAGTTCATGACCCACATGACGGCGTCTTTGACCGCGCCCTTTGCCAGTCCCGGAAGTCCGGGCCCCTTATCCCGGCCCAGGCTTTTCTGAAGCGCCTCAAGGCGTTGTTTCATACCCAGTTTTTCCGCCACCCGTTTGGCCAGGGTTTTGCTTTTAAGGAGGGCTATCTGGGTTTGCATAAACTCCTGTGAACGCATCTCATCGCCTGACATTTCCTCAAATTTGGTGATCTTGGCCTGATGCCGGCTCACCTCGAGGGTAGCCGTGGCCTTGTAGATGCGCGTTTCCGAGAGGGTAAAAATCGCCGTTGTGATAAAGACAAGGAACATCAACCCCAGCACCAGCCACTTACGCCGAAGCAATACGTCCAGGTAATCCTTGATGGATATTTCTTCATCCATATCAGGGACCGACTCCCGAAACTCGGTACTAGGAAGCATTCTCTCTCCTGATGCCTTCGTCAAACTCCGCTCTTCCACCTGAGAATCGAGCAAATCCGGTTCTTCTCTCCGCCCCATAATATCTCCTAAAGCGGCAAAGCCGCAGTTTTGAGTTTTAGGTTTTTCAGTCAATGAAGTTCTTGTTTTTTGTGACAGAAAACCAGGAGATAGGTACTAACTTTATCTATTTCACTCCAAACAGCCCCATCAACCATCAGCCATGAGCTATGAGCTATGAACCATCAACCCAAACCCATCCAACCAAACCGTCCCACCAATCTTATTGTCCAACTTCCGGCTAGGCGCCCGCCTCAACCGTACCACCACCGCATGGCAATCATCAGGAGTCGTAAACTCAAGCGCCACTTCCTCCCAACCCCGGGTACCCAGCAGCATGGGACCCTTTACATGCAGGCCCTTGGCGTCATGGCCGTAAATTTCCAGGAACGGCCCCTGGTTCGTACTAAGGTCCCTGCCCTTCCACCAGGCCGTGAGCCGGTAAGAAACCCCTGGTTCAACCGGTACGATCTGGCTCAGGTGAGCAAAAGAAGCATTTTCCTTTCCATCAAATGCGATGGCCAGTGAATAACTCCCCTCACTGGCCATACCCGCGACCCGAGCTATTTTCCAGCCCGGGCCCTGTCTCGAAAAACGCCAGTCAAAGGGCCCATTGGCCATATCCGCTTCAAATCCGGGATTGGTCAGCCGGCCAACTCCGGTTTCGCTGAGGGAACGCGCCTCATGCACCCGCTTTTGACCCAGCAACCGCGCAGACAACCAGGCATCCGCTTTCGGATCCTTCAGACCTTTCAGCGCCATCTTCTCTCGAACAACCAGGGCCTGATCCAGCCGGCCCCATCCAATAAGCCACTTCATATAGGCCGGAAGATTCCTGGCTTCAAATCGTTTGTCGACAGCCTCCGGCTCCCTGACCAGAAGTACATCCGCAAGCTGAAGGGCATCGGCGGTGTGCCGGTTATTTTCAATCATTCGATTGAGGTTTTCCCATACCACAGAATCAGAGCTCAAATCAAGGGCCAGCAGGGTTTCAGCCCATGTCCAGCGAAGGGTGTTTTTTCCCAGCCCGTGAACAAAATCGAGAATCTTCCGAGCCACCTCCCGGTTCCCACCGGCCTTTTCCGCCTCCGCCAGACGCAGCCAGGCTCCCCCATTCAGAGGATCCCGGCTCACGGCATTTCGAAAGAGCAGGATCGCCTCTGAAACATCCTGCCGTCCCCAGGCTTCCGCTCCCAGGCGTACCAGCGCATTCGGAAAGGCCACCAGGATCGGTGCCATCCCTGCGGTATAAGATCCGGAAGCCACAAAACGGTTCTCCAATCCCCATTTGAGCATCAACAGAGCCAGCCACAAAAGCGCCACGCTGATCAGCAACCTCCCCATCACCCGGGTCATTGCGCCACGTTTTAATGCCATTTAAACCATCGCTTCCGGATTTTCTTCTGACTGATCGCTTTCAGTGGAGAGAGATTTTCCAACGGCTCCCCAACCCAAACACGGCTTGGGTTTTCCTCCACCAAGAGCCGTGTGTCCGCCTCACCCAACCTTTCTGAAAGGGCCCGCTTCATCCTTCTCAGCTTTTCAGCATTGATATCCCCCGGCCGGTGTCCGTCCGTGGCCAGACAATGGGCCAATCCTCCTTCCAAAAAAGACCAGGCCGTCTCACGCACGGATTTTCCGTATTGGCCCAGAAGACTCTTCCAATTGATCTGGATTCCAACCCCCATGTCGATCATCTCTCGGATAACTTCGGGCTCCCTTGCCAGATGACTGCACCGCTCCGGGTGGGCGATGAGAACCCGTCGCCCCACAGCCGATATCTCAAAAAGAATTTGCTCCCACCCCACCGGCATTTGCTGAAAGGGCGGTTCCACCAGCACGTAAGCGCCGCCATTCAAGGTCAGCACCTGTCCCGTCTGAACGAGCTTTGAAATTCCCATGGTCATGGCAATTTCCATCCCCGGCGCCACCTCAAGGTCAATCTCCCGTTTTGCCAGAGCCCGACGAAAGCCCGCCAACCATTTCAGAACCTTTTCCGGCGACGGCTGCCACGCACTCCCTGCCACCCAATGGGGTGTTGCCACCACCCGCGAAAACCCCGCTGCCACATAAACCGCCGCCATCTCCAGAGCCTCCTCAAGCTTCGTCGGCCCATCATCCAACGCCGGCAGTATATGCACATGTAAATCGATCATCATCTCGATCGCTCGCCTTTTCTAAACAGCCAACACAGATTCCCGGTGTTGCGAAACGGATGCATCAACCGTGGACTTAGTTTATAAATTCAATCAGTGGTCGTCAAAATATTTTTCTTATTTTTCTTCCACTGCGCTCAGCACCTGTGAGCCATCAGCTATGAGCCATTTTCGGCCAAAGCCCCGCCTCAACCAACCCCATCAACAAAACAAAATACACCTGATTGGCCGGAATCTGAAAATTAAAATCCAGAACCCCATGAAACCCCATGGAACATAACCCCGCCAACGCCCCCACAGCCACCAGCAGCCGAAACCGTCCCACATCAAAGCCGATCCGCACAGCCCGCCGGATTCCGCGAAACAGGAAAAGGAAAAACCCCACCACCAGCGGTACTGCCCCGGCCCAGCCCGCCTCGACCACTAGCTGAAGATAATCATTATGGGCATGGCGATACCAGATCCCCGGACTGCCCGCATCCACATACACCGGCTCCAGCACTTCATAGTTTCCCAGGCCAATCCCCGCCGGATGATCCGACACCATGTTCCAGGTCTGCTCCCAGATTTCCATTCGCCCATTGGCACCACCTTCAATCTGAAGGAACCGCTCCACAATCTGGTTAAACCCGATTTGGCCGCCATAAACCGCCACCAGGGTCACCAGAAGAATCAGTGCGATTCGAAGTCCCCACCGAAAACGCCCGACCGCCGATCGAAGAAGTCCCATAAGAACGACCATGCTCACAAAAATCCCGAGAATACCGCCACGGGATTGGGAAAACAACAGGGCCACCACCATTAACGCCACCATGAGAAAAGTGAGTAGCTGATGCCCCACATGATCCTCCGAAAGCACAGCCTTGATGCCCTTCCGATTCTCCCACTCCCCCTGGGCCAGGGCCACCCCAAGGGCCACAGGCCACAACATCCCCATAAGACCGGCAAAATGATTGCGGCAGATGTAGGTTCCCTTGGCATATCCGGGACTGGCAAAATTCGCCGGCACCCACCAGACCCCCACCCCGGGGATCAGGACCTGGACCAGACCGTACAGGGCTTCAAAAATACCAAACGCCAGCGCCACCCAGACCATGGCACTGAAAGACCTCCTGCTCCGGCCAAGGCTGACGCATACCCAGAAAAAGAGCCCCAGACAAATGATGAAGCCCCACCGCGCAAAACTCTGATACACAGAATAGGCCAAGGCGTTGGCTCCCATACCCGTATCCAGAATGCCTGCCGCCTCCCCCAAAATCCGCGCCCGCACCGGACTGACCCATCCCAAAAAATCTTGCGACAGAGGGATCAACTGACCCAGCGTCACTAACAAAAAAAACCCCACCGTGACCGCAGACCAAAGCCCGGGACGCCACGAAAGCCCCCCTTGCCACATCAACACCCCAAACGCCAGAATGATGAGGACCCCGTAAAGGGCTATGATCCATGGTTGCACCGCACCAAACAGGAGCCCCACTGTCCCAATAATCAGATAAACAATCCCCTTAACCAAGACCCTTCACTCCCCCCCATCAGCCATGAGCCATTTCACACAGCCCTTTCCCCGATCCACTGTCATATTTATTTCTTCAATTTCCATTTTTCATCCCCCTGAAAATATAGTTGAGATATTTGGACGGGATCAAGTAGATCGTTGACTCCGCATGAAACGTGCCCTTTGCCCTTCCCAACTTCTGACCTCCGGCTACTGTCCTATCAGCTCATCTTACCAGCGCCACAGAGCGCTCTTTTCTATTCATAGCACCCCTTCTGTTCATTTGAATCGGATTGCACCACCTGCAATTTAATTTCTGCGAGAACTTGATCCCCCAGATGCACGACACCCGCTATTTCGGTATAAAGTTCCACCTGAAAGACTCTTTCCGACTCGGTGATGATTCGGCTGTTCAGCGGAATTGCGTCACGGTGGAAGACGGCTTCTTTCACCCCTACGATCCAGCCGGTCCCCCCCTGATTATTGCCCTTTTCCTGATATTCCTGCCATCCAATGCATACCCCCGCAGTCTGGGCCACCAATTCCACCAGAACAATGCAATTGGCCGAACCCGCCTCAAACAGGGGCCAATCTTCGGTCACAGTGGATGCCGTAACCGCTTTTTTTTCGTCCACAGCAATGATTTCGGCAACCAACTTCATGCGATTCCGGTGGGGAATCAGGCTCTCTACACTCTCAATCGTCATGGTTTATGATGGGGTCCTTGGTGAGAAATTGACGTTGACCGGAACAAAGGATCGTGATATTTTAAGGGATTCTTACGATACTTTATCGTTTCTGTAAAGTGACAATCTCACATTTTGATGTTTTAACAAACCTTTTACGGGAAAATCACATGACCAACCTGATCGATGAACTGCGGATTAAAATAATTGACACCCTGAATCTCGAAGATGTCTCACCTGAGGATATGGGTGAAGAAGATCAGCTGGTGGGGGGTGAGCTGGGCCTGGACTCCATTGATGTGCTGGAACTGGTCATCATGATTGAAAAGGACTACGCGGTGAAAATAGACAACAAGGAACTGGGAGCCCGTGTTTTCGCCAACTTGAAATCGCTTGCCGCCCATATCGGGGAAACAGCGCCAGAGGGAACCTGTTGACGAACATTCGCGTTCTGATTGCCGGCATGGGGCTGATCACACCGCTGGGAAGCGGCGTGGACCGGAACTGGGGCGCCCTTTTAAAGGGAAAAACCGGTATCGGCAAACTCACGCTCTTTCCCACAGCGAAGGATCTGTTCTTTCCTGTGGGAGAAGTCACGGAATTCTTCCCCCCCGAGGGACCGCCCAGAACCCACCAACTGGCCCTGATGGCAGCGGAAGAAGCCATTGGAGATACAAAAGGCGCGCCGGATGCCATTATCATGGGCAGTACAACGGGGGGTATGAGCCGAACGGAAGCGTTGCTGAAAGAAAAACAATTGACCCCCGATCTCTTTTCGTACCATGGCGCCGGGTCTGTTGCCGAATATCTCGCGTTGAAACTGAAATGCAAAGGACCCGTGATCACGGTCTCCACAGCCTGCTCATCGGGAGGGACCGCCATCGCAATGGCGCTTGCGCTGTTGAAAACCGGAAAATTCAAAAAAATTCTGGTGGGGGGCGCTGAATCGTTGTGCCGACTGACCTATTTCGGTTTTCATTCTCTGCAACTGATTGACCCCCACGGGTCCCGACCTCTGGACAGGGACCGCAAGGGCCTCACGGTTTCCGAGGGGGCGGGGATGCTGCTGCTTGAGGGCAAAGACACCCTCGTGGACCCTGAAGCCATTGAGGTTCTCGGCGCAGGCTTGAGTTGTGATGCCTACCATCCCGCTTCTCCGGATCCCGAAGGTAGCGGGGCACTTTCCGCCATGAAAGGCGCCCTGAAAGATGCGGGCATACACCCATCCAAGGTTGATTATGTCAATCTCCACGGTACAGGCACCCTTGACAATGACCTGGCAGAAGCCAAAGCCTTCAACCGTCTGTTTGATGGGGAACCGCCCCTGGTTTCTTCGGTGAAGGGAACCTTTGGGCACAGCCTTTCAGCGGCGGGCGCCATTGAGGCGGTTGTTTCGGCCAAATGCGTTGAAACCGGTATGGCGCCGGGTAGCGTAGGATACCAAACACCCGATCCCCGGTTAAAGTTGACCCCGGTGAAGGAATCGATGCGCGTTCCCATCAAAACCGTATTATCAAACTCCTTCGGATTTGGCGGCAGCAACGTGAGTGTCATAATCGGAAGATCAGGAGCGGCGCAGGGTTGTTCACCCGATGCCTTGCCCTGCCTTGAAGTGGCCGGCAGCGCCTGCGTCACGGGCGCGGGGGATCTCTCACAAACGCTCAACGCTTTCAGCCGGGGCAAGCGCTGTCAGGGATTGCTCTCCGAAAAAGAAATCATCCAACCCCTTTCTTCCAAAACAGTCAGACGTCTCAAACGACTTTCGCGAATGGGCCTCTCCCTGGCGACGGTCGCTTGTGAGGATGCGGGGGACGGCAAAAAACCGGGCGCTGTTTTTCTGGGCACCGGATGGGGCGCCCTTTCGGAAACCCATGACTTTTTGCAGCAGTTGTACGAAACGGACGAACGGTTTTCCAGCCCCACTGATTTTATCGGGTCCGTGCATAATGCCACGGCCGGTCGGATTGCCGTAAAATTTAATGCCCGGGGGCCCAACATTACCACCACCGGAGGAGACTACTCTTTTGAGCAGGCGTTAATGGCGGCTTGTCTTCTGGCAAAAGCGGGGGATGAACCGTTTCTGGTCATGGGGGCCGATGAATTTCACCCGGAATTGTCCCGGCTTTTTGATCCTTCCGTGGCCCTGGCAAAGACCCCTTCCGATGGGGGGGGCGCCCTGCTTTTGCGAAGCGGAAATTCAGGTTCAGGGCCGAAAATAACCCCCCTGTTTTATGAAAACGCGACCGGAAACCCCCGGGTGCTTGAGTCCCTGTTGGAATGCCTGGGCGGCGCGGCTGACATCACCCGAAACTTTGGGGCCGTTTTTGCGGGCCTGCCCGCCGGGTGCCATTCGAAAGGGACAACTCAGCTTCGTTCGTTTATCAAAAAGACCGGGTTTGACGGGTCGGTCATTGATTACAGGCGCATGTTAGGCCAATTCGCTTCGGCCTCGGCCGTCGCGACCGTCCTGGCGGCGGCATCCCTGAAAACCAACAGCATTCCCCTGAACGGAAAAGGGATTCTCCTGCTGGGCCTGGGGTCCTTTGTCACCGCCGTTGCGGTTCAGCCTGCGGAAGGATCGCCATGAAGGTCCTGCTCATTTCAGCCAATACGCTGACAACCCCCTATCCGGTATATCCTTTGGGCCTTGATCATGTGGCCGATGCCATTCGGTCCCGTCACGAGGTGCGGATTACGGACGTGAACACCCTGGGGGAAACTAACGCATTAGGGCATATTATCGATGGGTTTTCTCCGGATGTGGTGGGGATGTCGCTGAGGAATATCGACAACACCGATCAAGTAAATCAACGAAGTTTCATTGACGAATACCTGGACCTGGCCCATACCATCCGAAAATGCACCCCCGCACCGTTGATTCTGGGGGGCAGTGGGTTTACGCTGTTTCCGGAAGAGATGATGACCGTCCTTGGGGCGGAATATGGGATTATCGGAGAAGGGGAACGACTGGCGGATTTACTGGGGGCAATGGAAAACAATGACCCCATCATCGGAATCCCTGGGGTTGTGACGCAAACCGGGCCGAAAACAATCCCCCCGCCGCTGGTCAATCCCGGCGGCAGAAAGCATTTGCGCGACAGCCCGCACCTGCAATATTATCTCAAAAACGGCGGGATGCTGAACCTTCAGACCAAGCGGGGGTGTCCCTTTAAATGTATCTATTGCACCTACCCCCATATCGAGGGCCGACGCCTGCGATTGATCTCGCCTGAAGCAGCGGCAGAAGACGCCCTGCGCCTTCAGGGGGCTGGCGCGAAATACTTTTTTGTAACGGATTCCGTGTTCAATTCCGATGCCGCCCACAGTATAGCAGTGGCGGAAGCCTTTATTCAGGCCGATATCAAGATTCCCTGGGGCGCTTTTTTTGCGCCCGTCGATCCGCCCGACGGATACTTTGAGTTGATGGCGCGAGCCGGTCTGACACATGTCGAATTCGGCACGGAATCCCTGTGCGATGCCATGCTCAAATCTTACGGAAAACCGTTTCGCGCAACGCATGTTTTCCGAGCACATAAAGCCGCTATTGACAGCGGATTATACGTTTCGCATTTCTTTCTGTTGGGAGGCCCGGGTGAAGAGGGGAATTCTATTGATGAAACCCTCAACCGTGTGGAAAAATTAACCCGTAGCGTCCTCTTTTTTTTCCCTGCGCTGCGTATCTATCCACATACGGATCTTTATGACATCGCGGTAGCGGAAGGGCAAATATCCACCGCCGGAAATCTTCTTAAGCCCTGCTTCTACGAGTCCAAACAGATTCCTCGAAACGAAATTCTTCGGCGCCTCAAAACGCACGCCCGGAAACGCGCTAACTGGGTTGTGGGTTCCGGTGGCGCCAACACGGCAAACATTGTGGCCCGATTGTATGAGCGGGGGCACTCGGGGCCGCTGTGGGAACATCTCATTCGATAACGAGGTGGAGGACATCATGAAATGGTATTCCATGTTGGGCCTGGCGGTTTCCGCTTCCGGGCAAGTGACCTTGAGTGCTCAGGTGTTACCCGATTCCCCCTGGTTCGACGGTCATTTTCCCAAGGACCCAATACTCCCCGGGATCGCGCAACTGGAAATGGCCTTTGATGCCGTCAGGATGTGCGGAAAACGGAACTTAGCGGTTTCAGGATTCAAGAGGGTGCGATTTAAGCAAATCATACGACCCAGCCAGAAACTGAAAATCATTGCGACACCCAGAAAATCGGAGAGAGCATCTTACACCTTTCGCATCCTGGTTGAAGATGAACTGGCTTGCAATGGTGTGCTTTTTGTGAAAGATTTAGACGCAGACAATATGAAGGAGGAAACGATGGCGAAAACGGATTTAAAGGACCTTACCGTCCACATTGCGAAAATTATGATTGAGGAACTGAAACTGGAGGATGTCACCCCTGAAACATTTGATCCTGAAATTGATCTGGTGGACGAGGTGGGTATCGACAGTATGGATCTGGCTACGGTGGCCCTCGTGTTGCAGGATGAATACGGCATCAGGATCGACGAGGACGACTACATAAGTCTTACGACCATTAACCGGATCGCAGAATATGTCAGGGGGAAATTGTAGGGGCATATCGTCGTATGTTGAGATTCTGAAAAATCACTGCAACGCGGTAGATGGGACTTTTTACGACGCCATCACACCTTGAATTGCATATCATGGAGTTGTTTGAATCGTCCGTTCAGATCCAATAGCTCCGAAAGGGTTCCGGACTCCACAATCCGGCCCGCTTCCAGCACAAAGATACGGTCGGCCTTTCGAATGGTGCTGAGCCTGTGGGCCACAATCAGGACGGTCCGCGTCCCCTTCAGCCCTTCAATGGCGTGCTGAACATGTCCTTCACTCTCGGCGTCCAGGGCCGATGCCGCCTCGTCCAGCATCAGAATGGCGGGCGCCATCAAAATGGCCCGGGCAATGGCAATGCGCTGCCGCTGTCCACCGGATAGCAAGCTTCCCAGATCCCCGACGGTGGTATCATACCCTTTGGGCTGTGCCATAATAAAGTCATGGGCGTAAGCCGCTTTTGCCGCAGCCTCGATCTCATGGGCGCTTTTCTCGGGAGCCCCATAGCTGATGTTGTACGAAATGGTTTCATTGAAGAGCAGAATATCCTGATTCACAATCCCGATGCGTTTCCGAAGCGATTCCAACGTCACATCGCGCACATCGTTTCCATCAATGAGGATAGCGCCTCCGGTGACGTCGTAGAACCGGGGGATCAGATCCAGCAGGGTGCTTTTCCCAGCCCCGGTAGATCCCACAAAGGCCGCCATTTCCCCTTCTTTCAGTTTAAAGGAAACGTCTTTGAGAACCGGTTCCGTCGGGGCATAGGCAAAGTTCACGTGATCAAATTCAAGGGTTCCCTTCCGCCGGGAAAGCGCCTTTGCGTTGACTGCGTCCCGAATGTCGGGCACCGTTTTCATGATTTCGAAAACCCGATCGGTGGCGCCCTGGAGGGTTTTGATGTGATTGTTAACCAGGGCCAATCGCTTGATGGGCCGATACACCCGGGAAAAGGCATAGGCCATGGCCAGAAGTTCGCCCAGGGTATGATGAAAATAGACCTTTCCAATGATCAGGATAGCGGGCATCACCAGAAAGACCACCGTGTCCATCAAGGGCCCCAGACCCAGGTGCCACCGGTTCCACCGCATAACTTTTTTATAGAGATTTTCCGCCAGGGCGCTGAAACGTTCCGACTCACGCTTTCCCGTAAAAAATCCCTGTATCAGTTTCAGGCAGAGAAGGGTTTCATGGTAGGTCGATGTCACTTCCGCAGTAGCGTTTTGGACCTGTGTGGAATTTTTCTTCACCTTTCGGCCGAACAGCCGGATCAAGAGGGCGATCAGGGGGACCATGAAAAAAACCAGCAGGGTCATTTTGAAGTTCATAACGAACAGGTAGATCAGGAAAACCAGCGCGGTCAGGGGATATTCAATCAGGCCCAAAAGAATTTCCGCAATCAGGCCCTGCAATACGGACAAATCCGCCGTGGATCGGGCAATGAGCTCACCTGATTTTATTTTGTGATGGAACCCTTGGGGTAAGGCAATAAACTTGTCAAACAGGTCGATCCGGACGGATTTCACGGCCTTATTGGAAAAAGAGGCCGCAGCCAGACCGGCCAGGTAAGTGGTAACGGATTTGATAAAAATCGATACGAACGCCACCAGGGTCAGCAGGACCAGAAGCCGGTTGGGCGTAATATCTTTCACCACCGTCACATCAATCCGTTTGATGGAAAACAGTGAATCGCCGTCAAAAGCAAACCAGGGGATTTTCCAGGCCACGGGGGCGGCCCCTGTTTTCATCCCCTCGTCCACAAAAGGTTGAAGCAGATAAACCGGAACCACCTGGAAAAGGGATGCCACAATCATCAGGGCCAGGGCAATCATGACCATGCCCCGGTGGCGTGTTACATAGGCGGCAATTTCTTTGCCTAATATGCGGTTTAACATTTAAAGATTGCACTTCGTTCTTCGTTTTTCATCACTTGTCACTTTCCTTTAAAGCGCTCCTATTTAGTTTTACGGGACCATCAATTTTAGATGCAAAAAAAGGGGTTGCAATGGCAATCCCCTTTTTTTTGATTATTTAACCCCTCCGAAAGAGCTTCTTGACTGCGGTCCAGCCCATTTTGCGACGTAGAACGCCCAGCTGATCCTGAAGGGGCAGCTCCTTGGGACACACGTCCTCGCAGGCCAGAAGGCCCATGCAGCCGAAAATGCCCTCGTCGGTTCCAATCACCTCAAAATACTCCTTGTTTTTCCGCTCGTCCCGGGGATCCAGCATAAAGCGGGCGATCCGGTTCAAGGCGGCGGCGCCCAGAAAATCTTCATGCATGTTGGCGGTGCCACACGACGCCACGCAACAACCGCATTCCACACATCGTTCCAGTTCGTAGATCTCTTCGGCCCGGTCATTGTCCATGCGCTCTTCCAGGGCAGTCGGGTCAAAGGTCTTGTCCGTGTGAATCCATGACCCCACTTTTTCGTTCATGGCGCGAAACCAGGTGCCCGTATCCACCGAGAGGTCTCCCACCAGTTTGAACACGGGCAGCGGCATGAGGGTAATATGGTCCGGAAGCTCTTTGGCCAGTGTCTTACAGGCCAGGCCCGGACGGCCGTTGATGACCATGGCGCAGGCCCCGCATATGCCGGCCCGACAGCAGAAATCGAACTGAAGGGACGGGTCCTGCTCTTCCCGTATTTTGTTCAGCGCAATATAGATGGTCATGCTGTCCGTCTCATCGAGGTGGAAGGTATCCGTGTGGGGTTTTGACTGGGAATCCTGGGGGTTATAGCGAAATATGTCAAATGTGAGCTTCCTGGCCATTTTCAATCTCCTAGATCACTTTCCGTGCAGCTGATAATTTTACAAGTTCCGTAGCCCCGTTCACCGGGGGTCAGTTCAAACGTGGGACTCACCGGCTCATAATTGAGCGTGGGCAAATTCGCTCCCTCGTCCCATGTGGCCAGGGTCCGTTTAAGCCAGTCGCGGTCGTTACGGGCTTCATAGTCTTCACGCGCATGACATCCCCGGCTCTCGGTCCGCTGAAGGGCCGCGTAGGCCGCACAAAGTGAAAGCCGCACCATCCCCTTGATCTTCAGTGCCAGAGAAAGTTCCGGATTGACCCCGATGCCGTTGGATCGCAATCCCACCTGTTGGGCCCGCGCGTAAATTTCCTGAAGGTTGTCCACCGCCGTCTGAAGATCCTTTCCATTTCGAAAAATGCCCACCCGGTCCATGAGCTCATTCTGCGTGGCATTGCGAACCTCAAATACGTTCTCCTTGCCGTTTTTGCACTGGATGAGGGCATCAATCCGTTCCTGGACTTTGATAACAGCGCTGCGGGTTATGGCGGTATCAAAGGCAACCTCATATCCTTTCAGGAATTCCGCCACCTTTCCCCCGACAATTTTGCCGGCCACAATGGTTTCGGCCAGGGAGTTGCCCCCCAGGCGATTGAACCCGTGCATGTCCCAGCAGGCGGCTTCCCCGGCTGAAAACAACCCCTTCAGGCCGTATACCGCCCCATCCTTGTTGGTCCGAACCCCTGCCATGGTGTAATGCTGGGCGGGTCTCACCGGAATCAACTGGGTAATGGGGTCAACCCCGAGGAAGTTATTGCAGATCTCTTCCACTTCCCGCAATTTGGTCTTGATGTGTTGTGCCCCCAGGTGCCGGATATCCAGCCACAGATGGCCGCCATAGGGACTTTTGACGCCCAGCCCTTTTCGAATATGATGGGTCATCCACCTCGATACCACATCCCGGGAGGCCAATTCCGCCTTTTCCGGTTCGTATTTGTCCATGAACCGTTCTTCATTCACATCCAACAGGGTTCCGCCGTCCCCCCGGCAGCCTTCCGTCACCAGAATATTGGTGGGAACAATCCCTGTGGGATGGAACTGGATGGCCTCCGGATTTCCGATCGGCACGATACCGGTATCCAAGGCAATGATGGCGCCACCGCCGTCATTGATCACCGCATTGGTGGTTTCCCGATAAATGCGACCATAACCGCCTGTGGCAATCAGGGTCGCCTTGGCCAGGTAGACCCGCAGATCTCCTGTTTTCAAACAGCGGGCCACCACACCGGTGCAGGTTTCACCGTCGTGGATGAGGCTGAGGGCTTCCACGCGGTCATGGACCCGAACCCCCAACTCCACCACTTTGTTGTCCATGGTATATAGCAGGGTATGTCCGGCGCCGTCGGAGGTATAACAAGTACGCCAGTTAGCCGTCCCACCGAAGTCCCTGGCGGTAATCAGGCCCTGGCTGGCCGCCGGTTCGATCTTTTCGAACGGCTTCCCACCCTTGAAGTAAGTGGATTTTCCCGGCACAACCCGGTTCCAGGGGATCCCCCAGAAGGCCATTTCGCGGACAGCAATGGGCGCTGTTTCCGCAAATAATCGGGCCACTTCCTGGTCGCAACCCCAGTCCGAACCTTTCACCGTATCTGAAAAATGCACGTCCGGACAATCGCCCTCTCCCTTGAAACAGTTCCCCAGGGCCGCCTGCATGCCCCCCTGGGCAGCGGAAGAATGGGAACGTCTGGGCGGCACAATGCTCAGGCACAGGGCGTCAAACCCGGCGGAGGCCGCTTCAACAGCCACCCGTTCACCCGCCAGGCCGGCCCCGATGCACAACAGATCTGTTATGACGGTTTCCAATGATTTTGCTCCTTTTTCAAAGGTCTCTTTTGGGTTAAGGGGTTGTTAGAAACAAGAATCGTATGAGGGTAATCAGCCCGATAAAAATAAAAACACCGGTGAGAATATTTTCAAACCTGTGGAATTTTTTTCGTTCTTTTCGCTTGATAAATCCCCATTTGACGGCGATGCGATAAAACCCGATGCCCACATGAAGTTCCACCATGGGCAGCAGAATCAGATAAAATACCAGCCAGAAGCCCCCCTGTATCCGGGCAGCGCTCTTGGCGGCTGTAATGGGGAGGTCAGTCAGCACCGTCCACATGTGAATGGAACCCATAATCAGAATGACCATGGCCGTAAACGCCTGGATCAACCAGAGCCAGGTATCCAGATGGTGAAGAAGACGGGCATGCCTCCAAATGGCCCCCTGCTGCTCCACCCGAAACGGTACTTTGCGGGCCGCCAGGACAAAATGAAACAGCATGGTGGCGCCGATGAGCGGTCCCCCCACCTGAGCCATGTAGGTGGCTTCAAAAAAATAGGCCAGGGTATTCATGGCCCCGGCGCCGAAGTTGACACTGGCCACCAGAATCATGTGGCTCCACATGAACAGGATCAAACCCGCGCCCGTCAGCATCTGGAGCCAGTCCAGATAAGCGGCGCTGCGGGTTGACGAACGAACGTAAATACTTGTATTGATGCTCATATGCTCTCCTTCACCTCCAATGGCCATATTTGGAAAACGTTTGGAGTCGTTTTATTGGGACTCGCATCGTTAGACAATCACGTCACTTATAAATGAAGATTTACATCATTGCAACCCCACTCTTTAACCCTTTTTTCAGTTGTCTTAAAAAAAATTGAAAAATTCAAAACCTTGCACCCATCTCAAAACTGATTTATAGTACCCGAAAAGATCCTCAACCTTTAGGGCATCGGAAAAGAATAAATACACAGTCTAGCTTGCCCTTTGGTCCGGCTACTGCGTTGCATCCACCGGCACATATCCACTAATATGCACTGGTGGATGCGCCTTGCCTGACTTTTATAAGAACAAGCGAACCAAAAGAGGAAAAAGGTCGAAAATATTCGGTTGTGAAACTGATGGAGCGCGTTCGGAAAGATGCTGAAAAACTTAAAGCTTAAAACTGCGGCTTTGCCGCTTTAGCTATTGGCAAAACACTTGAATGAAAGGTCATGAACATGCCTGAAAAGATTAAAGTCCAAGAGATTAAAGAAGACACCTGGCTCTGGCTGGTGATAGAGAACCCGGGCCAAAACGAACAGTTCCTGGGACAGGTTGACAGTGAAAACAACATTTCTTTCATCCCCGCGTTTCTCGAAAAAGAAGCGGGCCTTCAAGGGATACATCTCCTGGTACGGGACAAGAAAGTCAAGTTCGAAATGCAGGCCATTCAATACAGGGATCTCGCCCCGAAACTGGCGGAAGAAGGTTTTTTCCTGTTTGTGCTGGACGCCGAAGGCCATGTGCTTGAAAAAATCACCCCACAGCGCCAAGAAGCCTGATCCCCTTGTTTCAGACCTGAAAACCATGGACTATGAGGCATGCCTGAAACTGCAGCATGCCGTCCATGGGGAACGCGTTGAAGGCCTGCTGCCGGATGCTTCTTCTGTTCGAAGGGCCGTTGAAATGGGGTTTCAGGGCGTGGTTTCGGGCCCCTTTGTGCGCAGTTCCTTCCATGCGGGTGAGATATTTGAGAAGATGAAAAACCAAGGGGTTCGCGCCTGATTCGATTCACAACCGATCGACACGAGTATTTGCCAGGACCTGCTCCCACTCATCATCCAACAGGTGGAAAAATGCTTTTAGAGGGTATTCACTGCCGCAACCCGGGCAACGCCACACGGTCCGTTTTCACCCTCGGGCCAATTGGAGTGTATGCCCACAATCGCATTTAATAAATTTTGCCATTTGATGGTCCTTGTTGATAGAAATTACCCGGAATTTTCTTCATCAATCAGAAGCGCAGCCGGTCGAATGCTTTTACCACCATGTTTGTCCGCTATTGAATCCAGAGCCATGTTCAGCTTCTTCCTCTTTTGAACGGATTGATCATCGTTAAAAAGAGAAAGCTGCCCCGCCGCATCATCAAAACAGAGCTGAGACAATGAAATACCCAGCAGCCGAACCGGCCTTTTGCCGACCTCTGTTTTCTGTAGAAGATCACAAGCGACCCTGTATATCTCTAAACCATCATCGGTGGGTTTGGCAAGGTTTTTTGCTCGGGTGATCTGTTTGAAATCATGATACTTCACTTTCAGAGACACGGTTTTTCCCGTCATTTTTTTTCGGCGCATCCTGCGGCCCACCTGGATTGCCAGAGCAAGAAGCGCTTTTTTGGCATCTCCCGGCGCCGTAATGTCCTGCATGAAGGTCCGTTCGTTCCCCACCGATTTGGTTTCATGCTCAGGCACCACGGCCCTCTCATCCATGCCCATGGATAACTGATGCATCCTGACGCCGTTTTTGCCGAATTTTCGCTGTAGAAAATCGGGGTCAAAGCACCTTAAGTCTTTGAAGGAATGGATATTGAGCCGTGCCAGGGCTTTTCGGGTGACTTTCCCGACGCCCCACATCTTCTCCATGGGGAGTGGGTCCAGAAACGATCTCACACACTCAAACGGCACAACCGTTAACCCGTCGGGTTTATCCATGTCCGAAGCGATTTTTGCGATAAATTTGGAGGAAGCAACACCCGCTGAGGCCGTAAGCCCGATTTCACCCAGGACCATCGCCTTAACGGCCCTTGCAATTTCAACCGGATCACCGAGAAGACGCTCGGAACCCGTCACATCAAGAAACGCCTCGTCTATGGAAAGGGGTTCAACCAGCGGCGTAAAACGCGTGAAAATCTCAAATATCTGTTCTGAAACCTCCCGGTACCGATGCATCCTCCCCCTCAAAAATATCGCGTTTGGACAAAGACGCACAGCGGTTGCAATGGGTTGCGCTGAATGCACACCAAAACGCCGCGCCTCGTAGGAAGCGGAAGACACAACGCCCCTTTCCCGGCTACCCCCGACAATAACCGGCTTTCCCCTCAACTCAGGGTTGTCCAGGACCTCCACCGCCGGGAAAAAAGCGTCCATATCAAGATGAATGATCGACGGGTGATTCATTCTTCATCCTTCTGTTCCAGTTGCTTGATCATCCTATCGAAGTCACTTTCAAAGAGCCGATCCTGAATGATACGGTTGCAAAAAATCGCTTCGACACCTCCCTTGCCACTGGACGCAACGAAAGTCAGGTACTCAGCCGCCGAGGAGCGAACCATGGACCTCTCTTTTTTTCCGGACTTCTGTATTCTTTTGTCCTTATCCTTTTTCATCCAATCCCTCTCCAGTTTTGAGCCCTGCCCCGGGACCAGCGCAGATATTTCATCAGCTCCCAGTTGACCGCTTCGGCATCAAAGCTTTCGCTGTCATAGTCACCACCGAACCATACCATATAGCGTCAATGCTCTTCGTGATCCGGGTCCTTCAGTGCTTTGCAGAATTCAAAATAACCGGGCACACCGCTCACATCTTCAGGCGGACAGGCTCTGTCGCCTTCAAGACAGGCCAGCGCCGTTCTCAATTCAGGATTGAAATAGCGGCTTTCTTCAATAACCAGTTCATGCTCCCAGCTGTCACCGAAGTCATACAGATACTGGAAGGTGCGGCCCTTCTGTTTGATAAGATCCCCGAACCGGTAACTGCCGCACGCCAATCCGTCTTCTTTGGATTCAGGATATTCGGTGTAACGCTTTTTCCCGATAGTGAACTCGTGCAGATGGCTGTCGGTCCATCCCATGACAATCTGAATGACATTGTGCAGCCGGTCCAGTGTGATACTGGATGGGGCCACAAAACGTCTCCAGATTTCCGGTTTAATATCAATCAGTTCTATTTTCAGCAGATAAAATCGTTCGTTCATTTCTTCACCTCATATTTTGACCGGAAACTTCGTTTGCGACCATGTCCCTGAATGATCTGCTCCTTGAATGCTTCGTGATTATTAAAATTATCCCATTCGGATATGGTCACTGCCAGTTTGTCCAGCTTCTTCAGATACCGGATGCCATGTGGATAAGCTTTGGTGTAACCGCACTGATCTTTTTAAACTCAGCAATGTTATTGCCATTATCCCTTACAGATGAAGCCCAACTGAAGTCTTGAAAGACCGCCATGTTTTTTATCGAATCATTTTTTTTGATCTCACCGCTCATCAGCACCCCCCTCCAGCGGGTAAAACCCTTCCGGCTCCGACAATTTCCATTAGTTTGCCGAAGCTGTCCACCACATCGTTCATGGACGGTCAGAACATTCAGAACGCTAAAATCCTGTCGCTATCCATCTTACTTCTTGAACCCATCGGCATGCCGGCCGAAGCCTTGGTGAAGGCTGGTGGAAGGAACGGGGCCTTTCCAAAAATCACTCTCCAAACAACCCGTCAAGTTGTTTAACCGGACGGTCCCCAGAGGCCACAATCCGGCTACATTAGCCAGTTAACAATTGAGTTTCGTATAAAAAACACATATTTTTTTTACGACACTCGGAAAGCCTGTGATAGAAAGGGTTTCCAAAGAATGGATGAGAATTCAACTTTTCAAACCTGTATGGCTCCGGCTTGTCCGGGTTAGGTTAAACAAGGTTAAAGATATATAGGTGAAATAAAAAGATCAAGTTTTCTTTCCAGATTTAACCGAGTTTAAACGAATTTCTTCCCATCCCAAAACCCACTGAAAGGGCGTACACTGCCTCGGAGAGTATGGTTGAGACCATAAAAAAACGCCAATGATGCCGCAGTCTGCAACATTACGCCCCGATCCAAACGGAACTGACTTTTTTCGGGTCCCGGCACAGGGCCGATTGCGGGAATTAGATGCTGTCTTTGAGCTAAGCGCTGGCGTACGGAGGCCCGTTCCCGTTTGCGAACGGTTGGTGTCCTACCGCAAGGCGCACCACCAACCTTCCGTATTCCATATGACTTCCGGGCGGCAGAAGCTCCTGCGGGATCTCCGAGGGCTCGCTCAGAAGGTTGCAATAGATCATTTTCGCCATGCACTTCTGGGAGGTGCCTACGAAGACCAATCTTCCTTTGGCCTTGATCCAATCGCAGCACGCTCCCACGCCCACGAAAACGAGGCACCAACCAACTCAAAACCTCCGGGCAAGCCTGGGGGGGGCGCATATGGCTCGCCTTCGAATCGATCCCGCTCCACCCTGTGTCAGAAGGGAGTTACGCGAGCGATGTGATCTCCCGGTGAAAGCCGGGACTACGTTGAAGCATGTTCACGATTTCGATCTGCCAGGTATTCCAGGGACACCTTACTTAATGCTTGAAGGTATTCTTAAAGATAAGTAAGGTGTCCCCGGATTTTGTCCGGATTTGAAGTGAGCCCTCAGGGCCTCGGCAAAAAGAAAACCCCGAGATCCTAAACGGAAATCGGGGTTTTGGGCTTTCGGGAGTTATTGGGTTTGTTTTTTGGTGGAGGCGGCGGGAGTCGAACCCGCGTCCGAAAATATTCCACTTAGACATCTACATACATAGCTCAGTATCAGAATTTCGCCTTCGGGGTCGCAACCGAGCAAGCCCGCCCAAAGACTAACCTGTGTTAGTTTTCGCCTCACCGTTTCACAGGTTCAACGGATCGGCTAGCCCGCTAGTCGACGTCTTCGTCCAATCTCGCAGGCAAAGAATGGGAAGACGCTAGCCATTTATGCGGCTAGAGCATACGCGTAATCGTCTGCGTTTGTGTTTCGTCCAACCGTTTAACGAGCAGTCGGAACCTCGGTATGCAATCTAAGCTTCAACTATCCCCGTCGAAACCGTTTCGCCCCCTTATTGATTTGTATTTTTAGAAGTGCCGTTCACAACGCCCTTAAGGTAACCACGGCCACAAAAAAGTCAATAGTTGTCTTGCTTTCGGGCCTGGTCTATATCCCGTTTCAGTTCCTTTTCTTTCAAGACCCTTCTCTTGTCGTATTTTTTCTTGCCCTTTGCCAGGGCGATTTCCACTTTGGCTTTTCCCCGCGTAAAATAGACTTTGGTGGGAATCAGGGAATATCCCTTCTGCTCGGTTTTTCCGATCAGCCGTTTGATTTCCCGTTTGTTCAGGAGAAGTTTCCGTATTCGCAGGGGGTCCATTTCCATATGGTGGGCAAAAGGGTAAGGGGTAATATGCATGTTATGAAGAAAAACCTCACCCTGCTTCACCCTGGCATAACTATCCAACAGGTTGGTCCTTCCCTCTCTCAGGGATTTAACCTCGGCGCCCAGAAGCACCAGTCCCGCCTCGAAAAACTCATCCAGGAAGTATTCATAGCGCGCTTTTTTGTTTTGGCATACAATTTTCATAGTTCCCCCTACAAGTAACCTTTTTCCCTCAACTCGGGAAACATGCCGCCCGTGCGCTCAAAAAGGTACTGCTGCACCGCGTGAGCCGTGTGCAGGCCCATGATCTCCTTGAGGTCATCGCGAGCCTGGGACATGGGCGTGGTCCGCACGATCTTTTTGATCAGCGGTATGGACCTGGCGTTCATGCTGAGCGCGTCAAGGCCCAGGCCCAACAGTATCGGCACGCACAGAGGATCACCCGCCATCTCACCGCACAGGTTAACACGGATGCCCTCATTTCTGGCAGCCGCCACCACCTGACCGATCATTCTGATGAGAGCGGGATCAAACGGTTGATACATGTGTGCCACATGCTCGTTGACCCTGTCAATGGCCAGTAAATACTGGATAAGATCGTTGGTCCCGATACTGAAAAAATCGACGTGCCGGGCCAGAACCTCCGCCATAACAACGGCTGAGGGAATTTCAACCATAATACCCACTTCCATTTTTTCATCATAGGGGATGTGATCGCGATCCAAATCCGTTTTGACCTGGGCCATGATGTCCTTTGCGTCCAGAAGTTCCTGCAAACCGGATATCATGGGGAAAATCAATCGGACATGACCGTGTACGCTCGCCCTGAGAATGGCACGCAACTGTGTTTTGAATATTTCGGGCTGTTTCAGGCAGAATCGTATGGCCCGGAGCCCCAGCGCGGGGTTCATCTCCTTCGTGATTTCAAGTTCCGAAACAAATTTGTCACCACCGATATCCAGGGTCCGAATGTTCACCGGCTCGGGGGCCATGAGCTCGGCTATTTCACGGTAGTCCTCAAACAGTTCTTCCTCTTCCGGGAACCCTTTGCTCCTCAAATACAGAAATTCCGTTCGATAAAGGCCGATGCCCTCTCCACCATAATTCCTTACAGCGGCCACTTCTTCCAAGAATTCTATGTTGGCCATAATAGTGATCCGTTGACCGTCGGGGGTCACGGCCGGCAGGTGACTCTGCCTGGCGATGCTTGACCGGTAATCTTCCAGTTGAAGCTTCTTCTCCTGGTAGTAAATAATGGCACTGTCATCAGGGTTGACAACCACCACCCCCGTGCTGCCATCCACAATCAGGAGATCGCCGTCCGCCACAACATCGGTCGCGCTTTCCAAGCCCACAACAGCCGGAATTTCCAGGGCCTGTGCCACAATGGCCGTATGGGAAGTCCGCCCCCCCACATCGGTAATAAACCCCATGACCCTTCCGATATTCAGTTCGGTGGTGTCCGCAGGGGAGAGATCATGGGCCACAATAATGACCCTTCTGTCAATTTCCGAAAGGCTCTGCTGGGCCTTTCCACTCAGCGTCCTTAGGATCCTTTCAGTGACATTTTCCACATCGCTGATACGGTTGCTGATATATTCGTCATCAATCTGGTCAAAAACTTTACGGATTTTTTCCAGGGATTTTTTCAGTGCCCACTCGGCATTAATTTTTTCGTCCTGGATGGTACGGATGGTCGAATCCCGAAACATGCTGTCCTTGAGGATCATCAAATGGCTGTCCAGAATGAAGGAGAGATCGTTGACTTTTTCCGCCATTCCGTTTTTGAGGGACCCCATCTCTTTTTCGACCACTCGAAGGGCCTCTTCAAACCGCTCCACCTCCCCATTCAGATGTTCTGGATTTACCAGATACTGGTACAGAATCTTGACTTTACTTCTGTCCACAAGATGGGCTTTGCCAATGACAATACCCGGATAAACGGGTATGCCCTTTAAAGCTTTTTCACCGGCAACAGCGTCTTCGCTCATTTGTTCTCCCCGAATTTTCCTTCAAACAGCGCGTCCAGTTCCGTCATGAACCGCTCCGAATCTTCCCCAACGATTCGAATTTCCATCTCCGTGCCTTTTGGGCATGCCAAGGTGAGAATGGAAAGGATATTGGACCCATCCACCTGCCGCTCACCCTTCTTGAGAAACAATTCAGATTCGTAACGGTCTGCCAATTCAACGATTTTCGCGGCAGCACGCGCATGGAGCCCCAGGCTGTTGCGAATTTTCAGACGTCTGACCATTTCCATTGTTCATAAATCCTTCAACGCTCTTTTTCTGGCAAGGCACTCTTTATAGACCTTCCGATACGCCAGTTTTTCCTTCTCTGCAATAACACCCGCAATATCCCGGACACTCATGACGTTCTCTTTTAGAAGGCCCTCGATCGCGTCTAAAGTGCGATGATTCAATTTTTCCGGGTCTTTTCCGGAAATCTTACCTGAAACCACCAACGTAAATTCCCCCCTGGTTTTTTCAGGGGTCAGCCCCTCCAGCATCTCAGCCGGGGTGCCGCGTCGAATTTCTTCAAATATTTTGGTCATCTCCCGAAGCAAGACCATCTGTCTGGGGCCAAAGGCGGTAATCATATCCAAAAGTGTCGCCCTGATCCGGTGGGGGGACTCATAAAAAACCATGGCGCGCGTCTCAGAAGCCAGGGTCTCCAATTCTTTCTTTCTTCTACCGGGGCGGTTTGACAAAAACCCCAAAAAACAAAAGCCCCCCGTTGGAAAACCACAGACCGAAAGGCCTGCCACAGCGGCGGATGGACCCGGAATGGGTGTAATTTGAATCTTCCGTTCAATCGCTCCCGCAATGAGCATGATGCCGGGATCCGAAATGCCGGGGGTCCCCGCATCGGAAACAAGCGCCATCTCCACGCCGGTTTCCAGTTCCCCTACGAGCCGTTCAGTCTTGCTTTTTCGACTATGCTGGTTGTAGGTCGTTATTTTTGTTTTTATTCCGTAGTGGTTGCAAAGCCGTTTGGTGTGGGACCCGTTCTCAGCAACAATCAGGGAAACTTCCTTTAAAATCCGCAAGGCCCTGAGGGTAATGTCCTCCAGGTTCCCGATGGGCGTTGCGACCACGTACAAGATGCCCTGTTTTCGATCCCGAGAGGGTGTTTTTTTATCCATAGGCCAGGTCGAAAGCGTTCTTGATCACCTCAATTTGAGGGGGTCCACTGCCAACGGAAATCGCTACCACATCGAATCTGGCACTAACGTCACAGCAATGGTTGGCCTTCATGTAGGTCAGGGCCACCTTGGAGATCTGTTTTTGTTTTCTGGCGTTTACAGCTTCCTTTGCAAACCCCAGGGGGCGTCCTTTTCTGGTTTTGATCTCAATAAATACCAGGGTGTCGCCATCCTTTGCCACCAGATCTACCTCACCCAGAGGACAGCGGTAGTTCTTGGCCATCACTTCATAGCCCAGGCGCTTGACTTCCTCAAAAGCCAGCGCTTCACCCCGCGCGCCCAGTTCAAGCCTTTCTCTGGTCAACCTACCGCACCCCTCTAAAGGTCATACGGTGAACCGGACTTGGGCCGTACTCTTTTAAGGCCTCCAGATGCTGCCGGGTTCCGTACCCCTTGTTTTTATCAAAACCGTAATCAGGATACATATCGTGATAGGAAGCCATGATCCGGTCCCGATAAACTTTGGCCAGCACGGAGGCGGCCGAAATGCTTCGGGAAACCTGATCGCCTTTTTTTAAACATTTCTGTTTGATGGGGATGGGAACAGCGTGGATGCCGTCCACAAGGATGATTTCCGGCTGCGGATCAAGTACCTGAATCGCACACAACATGGCTTCCAGAGAGGCGTTTAGGATATTGAATTTTTCAATATACGAGACAGACACCACGCCGATACCGAAGGTCAAAACACCATCCCTGATCGCATGGAATCTCTCGGATCTGGCGCGAGCCGTCATTTTCTTTGAGTCCTTAACCCCCGAAAGCCGAACACCTTCGGGAACAATGACCGCTGCGGCAACCACAGGACCGGCCAAAGGACCTCGCCCCGCTTCATCAACCCCGGCAATCAGCCTGTAGCCCAAATCTCGCGCCTGGGTTTCGTGGTAAAAGGGATCCACGGGGGTCCGGCACGAATCGTCCGGAAACAGCTCCAGATTTTCAGGTCGACGCACTTGCCGGAGTCTCTTGAGCAAACATCATTTTACGGGTTCCCTGCGCCATCAAAATGATTTTAGAATCGCTGTTCTTTGATTCTTGCGGCCTTGCCACGCAGATTCCTGAGGTAATAAAGCCTCGATCTTCTGACTCTTCCTCTTGACACCACCTCAATTTTATCAATGTTGGGGGAGTGAAGGGGAAAAATACGTTCCACACCGATACCGTAAGAAACTTTCCGAACCGTAAATGTGGCGCCGGAATTTCCTTTTCGTTTTCTGATGACAACCCCTTGAAATATCTGGATTCTCTCCTTTTCACCCTCTTTAATCCTGGCATGGACCTTGACGGTATCGCCAGGCTTGAAGTCGGGGATGTCGCCGCGCATCTGCTCCATATCGAGCATTTCTACAACATTCATTTCTTTCTCCTTATGTCACACACCTGAACTCACCGGCC